>CAVGKO010000004.1:0-26931 GCA_963629885.1 Anaerobutyricum sp. | reverse complement strand
AGTCATTGCTTCAGGCAGCCATCTATAACGACCGCAAACTCGACTTGCATCTTTTCCACTCCGAGAAACTCAACTACGACAATGCCGCCGAGCAGCTGAAGGATATGGACGGCATCTTGATTGCCCCGGGCTTTGGCCAGAGAGGTATAGAAGGTAAGTTTGCCGCATTGAAGTATGCCCGCGAGAACGATGTGCCTTGTCTTGGTATATGTCTCGGTATGCAGTGTATGGTGATTGAATATGCCCGCGATGTGTTGGGCTTGAAGGAAGCCAACTCAACGGAGATGGAGCCAAACACGCCGTATAAGGTAATAGATATGATGGAGGACCAGAAGAACATCACCAATATGGGTGGGTCGATGCGTCTCGGAGCATACGATTGTGTGCTCACCAAAGGTTCGAAGGCATACGAGGCTTATGGAGAAGAACACATACAGGAACGCCATCGTCACCGCTTTGAGTTCAATAGCGAGTATCGCGACCAATTCGAGAAGGCCGGCATGAAATGCGTGGGAGTGAATCCCGAGACAGGCTTGGTGGAAGTGGTAGAGGTGCCGTCGCTGAAGTGGTATGTGGGCGTTCAGTTCCATCCTGAATACAATAGCACGGTGGTTAATCCCAATAAGTTGTTCCTAAGCTTTGTGAAGGCTGCTATCGACAACAAAAAATAAGGACTGATAGATGGATAAGAATACAATAGTAGGGTTTGTGCTGATAGGCATCGTGTTGTTTGTCTTCAGCTGGCTTAACCGGCCCACGCCGGAGCAGATAGAGGCTCAGCGCCGTTATCAAGACTCAATTGCAAAGATAGAACTTGCCCATCAAGCCGAGATGCAGAAGGAGAAGGATGCCGAGGCAGCCAAAGAAGAGGCGCTCGAGAACCTTCCCGACTCGGTGCGCGAGGCACGCATGAGAAGCTCTCTTGGCGAGTTTGCCACGGCGATGAGTGGCGAAGATGGGGAGACGGTGCTTGAGAACGACCTCGTGGAGCTCCATATCAGCAATAAGGGCGGACGTGTTTCGTATGCCCGACTGAAAGAATACGACAACTATAAAGGTGAAGGTGTGGTGTTGTTTGATGCAGAGAATTCCGCTTTGGATTTCACTCTCGTGACAGCAAGCAACCGTGTGGTAAGCACCTCTGATTTATATTTCACCCCCGTGAAGGGAAGCGGTGCCGGCAGTGTGACGATGCGTTTGCCGGTAGGCGACGGAGGAGAGCTCGATTTTGTGTACACCCTTCAGCCCGACGACTACATGCTGAGTATGTCGATAAAGGGGACAGGTTTGAACGGCATTCTCTCGCCTTCAACATCAACCATCGACCTCAGCTGGCAGCAGAAGATTCTTCAGCAGGAGAAGGGCCGTAAGTTTGAGGACCGTTACGCACAGATGTACTACAAGTACGTGGCTGATGATACGGAGTATCTTAGCGAGACGAAAGACGACAGCCGCCAGCCCGCGGGTCATCTGAGATGGGTGGCATACAAGGATATGTATTTCTCCACCATAATGATTGCCGACGGCGACGGATTGGAGTCGGTGGAGGTGACCTCGAAGAAGTTGGCAGAGAGCACCCCTTACCTGAAAGAATATAAGACCAAGGCGTCTCTTCCGTTCGACTTGAGGGGTAAGGAAGCAGCCAATCTGCGCTTCTACTTTGGTCCCAACAAGTTCTCGCAGCTCAAGTCGTATGACGACGATGCCGACGAAGAACTGGATTTGGAGAAGATTGTTCCACTCGGTTGGGGTATCTTCCGTTGGGTGAACCAATACTTCGTAATCCCGTTGTTCAACTTCCTCGGACAGTTTATCCACAGCTACGGACTCTTGATATTCCTCCTCACGGTAATCGTGAAGCTGATACTCTTCCCCTTGACGTATAAGTCGTATATGTCGTCTGCCAAGATGCGCGTGTTGCGTCCGCAGGTGGAGGAGATTAATGCCAAGTATCCGGGTCAGGACAAAGCCGTGGAGCGTCAGCGTGCCACGATGGATTTGTATAGCCGTGCCGGCGCAAGCCCCATGTCGGGCTGTCTGCCGATGTTGCTTCAGATGCCTGTGTTGGTGGCATTGTTTATGTTCTTCCCCTCGGCCATTGAGCTACGTCATCAGAGTTTCCTTTGGGCGCACGACCTCTCGACCTACGATGCGATACTCAGTTGGGAGACTTATATCCCCATCATCACGCCTTATTTCGGCAACCATATAAGTTTGTTCTGCTTGCTTATGACAATCACGAACATTGTCTACACGAAATACAACATGGAGCTGACCAACACCGGGCAGCAGCAGATGCCGGGTATGAAGGTCATGATGTATATGATGCCGCTGATGTTCTTGGTGTTCTTCAACCAATATGCGTCGGGTCTGACCTACTACTACTTCGTGTCGACGTTGATTACCATTGTGCAGACCTTGGTGTTCCGCTACACTGTTGACGAAGAGAAGCTTCTTGCCAAGCTTGAGGCCAACAAACGCAAGCCGCAGAAGAAGTCGAGCTTCATGAAACGCCTCGAGGAGGCTCAGCGCATGCAGCAGGAACAGCTGAAAAAGCAACAAGAACAAAGAAACAATCGTCGTAGATAGGGGATGTTCCCCATGACGGCTTTCCGCAAATGATTTTGCGGGGAGACCAAAGAAAAGCGCTCTTCCTTTCGCTCCGGTTATGGCGAAACCCATGGGAAGGGCGCTTTTCTTAATTATACCGAAAAACCCTTCGCTACGTTTGAATAATGGTTATATTTGCGATTGTTTGAAAGAATACCATGAGGACACGAACAATAAGCCGCTCGGTTTTATTGCATCGCTTGTATCCCCACAAATAATTTAATCGAAGAAATATGTATTTATTAGGTTGTGACATAGGTAGCTCTTCTGTGAAGGCATCTGTTGTGGATGCCGAGTCGGGATTGACAGTCGGTTCCGATTTCTTTCCCAAAGAAGAGGCGCTTATAAAAGCAGTGAAGCCCGGATGGGCAGAGCAAGAACCGGATGATTGGTGGAAATATCTTAAGGAAGCCATCAAGGGCGCCATTGCCGATGCCGGTATTAAAGGAACGGATATCCGTGCGATAGGTATCTCTTATCAGATGCACGGATTGGTGTTGGTTGACGAAAAGCTGGAGGTGTTGCGCCCCTCAATAATATGGTGCGACAGCCGCGCCGTGTCGTATGGCGACCGCGCCTTCAAGAGCTTGGGCGAGAGGGAATGCTTGTCGCATCTCTTGAACTCGCCGGGCAACTTCACCGCGGCAAAGCTTGCGTGGGTGAAGGAGTTTGAGCCGGAGGTGTTTGGTTCGATATATAAGTTTATGTTGCCGGGCGACTTCATTGCCATGAAGCTGACGGGAGAGGTGGCAACCACGGTGTCGGGCCTCTCGGAAGGAATCTTCTGGGACTTCAAGAAGGAGGCTGTGTCGGAAGAGCTGATGCGCTATTTCGGCTTCAGCATGGATATGATACCCGAGATACGTCCGACCTTCGGCTTGCAGGGCGAGTTGCTTGCCTCTGTTGCTTCGGAGCTGGGATTGAAGAAGGGTACGCCCGTGACCTACCGCGCAGGCGACCAGCCCAACAATGCTTTGTCGCTAAACGTGCTTAACCCCGGAGAGATTGCTGCCACGGGTGGCACATCCGGCGTGGTGTATGGCGTGAACGGGATGGTTAACTACGATACACTCTCGAGGGTTAACACCTTTGCACACGTGAACCATACCCCCGAGCAGACACGCCTCGGTGTATTGCTTTGCATCAACGGCGTAGGTATCTTGAACTCTTGGGTGAAACGTAACGTGGCTCCCGAGGGCATCTCTTATCCCGAGCTCAACGACCTTGCGGCAACGGCGCCGATAGGTTCCGAGGGGCTGTCAATCCTGCCGTTTGGTAACGGGGCAGAGCGCATGCTTCAGAACAAGCAAATCGACTGCTCGATGCACGGATTGAACTTCAATATCCACAAGAAGGCGCACATTGCCCGTGCCGCTCAGGAAGGCATTGTCTTTGCCTTTAAGTATGGCATGGACATCATGAACGGGATGGGTATCGACATAGGCGTGATACGCGCCGGCAATGCCAATATGTTCCTCAGCCCGATATTCCGCGACACACTCTCGGGTGTGACAGGTGCGGTGATTGAGCTCTACGACACCAACGGTGCCGTGGGTGCAGCCAAGGGCGCAGGCATTGGTGCAGGCATCTACCACACGGCGGAAGAAGCCTTTGCTTCGCTGAAGAAGATAGACGTAATAGAGCCCGACGGACTCAAGGCCGACAAGTATTGCGCGGCATACAGCGTGTGGAAGGAGCGTCTTGAGACAATGATGAACAACTAATATTATCGTATACATAAATCATTAAAACTTTTAATAACATGAGTTGTAAATGTAAGAAGGAATACTTTCCCGGGATAGGAAAGATTCCGTTTGAAGGAAAAGATTCGAAGAACCCGATGGCGTTTCATTATTATGACCCCGAGAAGGTAATCCTCGGCAAGAAGATGAAAGACTGGCTGAAGTTTGCCATGGCATGGTGGCACACTCTGGGTCAGGCATCGAGCGACCAGTTCGGCGGACAGACACGTACATACGAATGGGATAAGTCTGACGACGTGCTTCAGAGAGCAAAAGACAAGGCCGACGCAGGCTTCGAGATAATGACAAAGCTCGGCATCGAGTATTTCTGCTTCCACGACGTGGACCTCATCGACCCGGACGACGATATCGAGAAATATGAGGCAAACCTTGCTGCCATAGTTGATTATTTGAAGGAGAAGATGGCTGCCGACCCGACAAAGAAGCTTCTTTGGGGTACTGCCAACGTGTTTGGCCACAAGCGCTATATGAACGGTGCTTCCACAAACCCTGACTTCGACGTTGTGGCACGTGCTTGCGTGCAGATAAAGAACGCCATCGACGCTACCATTAAGTTGGGCGGTACCAACTACGTATTCTGGGGCGGACGCGAGGGTTATATGAGCATCCTCAACACAGACCAGAAGCGTGAGAAAGAGCATATGGCTACCATGCTTAAGGCTGCTCGCGACTATGCACGTTCGAAGGGCTTCACCGGCACGTTCCTCATCGAGCCGAAGCCTATGGAGCCTACAAAGCATCAGTATGACGTGGACACGGAGACTGTTGTTGGCTTCCTCAAGACTCACGGATTGGATAAGGACTTCAAGGTTAACATCGAGGTCAACCACGCAACATTGGCAGGTCACACCTTTGAGCACGAACTGGCTGTAGCTGTAGACAACGGCATGCTCGGTTCAATCGACGCCAACCGCGGTGACTACCAGAACGGGTGGGATACCGACCAGTTCCCTATCGACCAGTTTGAACTCGTTCAGGCAATGATGCAGATTATCCGTAACGGCGGTCTTGGTAATGGTGGTTCAAACTTCGACGCAAAGCTTCGTCGTAACTCAACCGACCCCGAAGACATCTTCATTGCTCACATCAGCGGTATGGATGCCATGGCACGTGCCCTCGAGAGCGCAGCTGCTATCCTTGAGGAGAGCCCGCTGCCAAAGATGTTGAAGGACCGTTACGCAAGCTTCGACAGTGGCAAGGGTAAGGAATTTGAGGAAGGCAAGCTCTCTCTCGAAGACCTCGTTGCTTATGCCAAGAAGGTAGGCGAGCCCAAGCAGACTTCGGGCAAGCAGGAGTTGTATGAGACCATCGTTGCACTTTATGCAAAATAACATTGCATGAAAGCAAATAAATTGTACCTATACAGTATCGTGCTCGTAGCCGTCATGGGAGGACTCCTCTTCGGCTACGACACGGCTGTTATCTCGGGTGCCGAGGGAGGGCTCCAGAAGTTCTTCGAGGCGGCAACCGACTTTGAGTATACAAAGGTTCTGCACGGCATAACCTCCGCAAGTGCGCTTCTGGGATGTGTTATCGGTGGCGCCCTGTCGGGTATCTTTACCGACCGTCTTGGTCGTAAGAAATCATTGGTATATGCCGGTGTTATGTTCTTCCTCTCGGCTCTGGGTTCGTGGTATCCCGAGTTTTTGTTCTTCGACTACGGCAAGCCTTCCTTGTCGTTGCTCATTGCTTTCAACTTCTACCGCATCCTTGGCGGTGTGGGTGTGGGTCTTGCTTCTGCCATCTGCCCGATGTATATCGGTGAGATTGCGCCGAGCCGCATCCGCGGAATGTTGGTGTCGTGGAACCAGTTTGCCATAATCTTCGGACAGCTTGTGGTCTATTTCATCAGCTATCTCATCGTGCAGTATGCCAAGGAGACTTATCCCGACGTTGCAAAGTGGATGATGGAAACGGGATGGCGCGACATGTTTGTCAGCGAGGCTTATCCTGCCGGGCTCTTTACCATCCTCATCATGCTTGTGCCCGAGTCGCCGCGCTATCTTGCGATGATAGGTAAGGACGACAAGGCCTTGGCCGTGCTCTCGCGCATCAACGGCTCCGACGAGGCACAGGGCATCCTTCAAGATATCAAGAACACGGTGGAGGAGAAGAAGGAGAAGCTTCTCACCTATGGCTTCATGGTCATCTTCATCGGTATAATGCTTTCCGTCTTCCAGCAGGCTGTGGGTATCAACGCCGTGCTCTTCTACGCTCCGCGTATCTTTGAGTCGGTAGGTGCCGGCGACCCGATGCTGAGAACGGTTATCATGGGTGTTGTCAACATCTCGTTCACCCTCGTGGCTGTGTTCACTGTGGATAAGTTCGGCCGCAAGCCGTTGCTCATCTGCGGTTCAGTGGGCATGGGGATAGGCGCCTTGAGCTTTGCCTTGAGCAATGCCTTTGCATGGAGCGGAATATTCCAGATTGTGTCTATCATGTTGTATGCAGCATGCTTCATGTTCTCGTGGGGACCAATCTGCTGGGTTCTTATCGCGGAAATCTTCCCGAACACCATACGTGGCGGCGCTGTGGCTATTGCCGTAGCCTTCCAGTGGATATTCAACTTCCTCGTCAGCTCAACCTTTGTGCCGATGTATGAGATGGAGCTCACGCCGGGCGACGGCTTCGGGCATGTGTTTGCCTACGCTCTCTACGGCATCATCTGTATGATTGCTGCCATCTTTGTTTGGAAGCTTGTTCCCGAGACCAAGGGCAAGACGTTGGAAGACATGACACGTCTTTGGAAAAAACAATCCTAAGGGTCTGAAAGACGGATGAAGAGTTTCACTTTTCATGACCTTCGGCGCATCGGTTATGCCGATGCGCTGAAGATTCAGACCAACGCCTTCGATGCCTTGCTTAGGGCAAAGGCAGAGGGGGGAGAAGAAGAAAACCACCTGTTCTTCTGCGAGCATCTCCCGGTGCTCACCATAGGGAAGAGCGGCAAGGAGAGCAATCTCCTCATCCCCGAAGAACTTCTCAACGAGCGTGGCATCACGCTCTATCATGTATCCCGTGGGGGCGACATCACCTATCACGGTCCCGGACAGATTACGGGATACCCCATTTTCGATATCGACTCCTGGCAACTGGGCCTCAAGCAATATATCCATCGTTTGGAGGAGGTGGTAATCCGCTTCCTTGCCATCTACGGACTGAAGGGCGAGAGGTTGGATGGCGCCACGGGGGTATGGCTCGAGCCCGAGGTGAAGGGGCGCGCACGCAAGATTTGCGCCATAGGGGTGAAGAGCAGCCGTTTTGTTACGATGCACGGCTTTGCGCTCAACATCAACACCGATTTGTCGTATTTCTCACTCATCAATCCCTGCGGATTTACCGACAAGGGGGTGACCTCGCTACAGAAGGAGCTTGGCGAAGAGCAAGACTTCGAACTGGCCAAGACCCGTCTCCTCGCTCTCTTCGAGGAGCTGTTTCCGCACGGCAGGTAACGCAATCTCATTAGAAACATACAAGATTCACGGCGCCGAAATCATCAGCGCGAGGCGCTGAAGCAAGATTCATGCGTCAAGGCCTTCCGCGGCTCGCGCTGAAGCAAGATTCATGCGTCAAGGCCTTCCGCGGCTCGCGCTGAAGCAAGATTCATGCGTCAAGGCCTTCCGCGGCTCGCGCTGAAGCAAGATTCATGCGTCAAGGCCTTCCGCGGCTCGCGCTGAAGCAAGATTCATGCGTCAAGGCCTTCCGCGGCTCGCGCTGAAGCAAGATTCATGCGTCAAAGGCTTCCGCGGCTCGCGCTGAAGGAAGATTCATGCGTCAAAGCTTCCGCGCCACGCGCTGACGACGGATTACAGCAATCTTGCGGGAATTTATTCCGTGGTCTTGGGAGTGGCGACGGTGGTTGTGGTGTCTTTCTTTGCCTCCGTGGATGTGACGGGGGCAAGCGGCATGTCGGGCAGAAGCTTCCTGCGCCGGCGGAAGAAATCGGAGATGGTGCTGAAGTCCTTCCGGAACATGATACCCACGCCTTGGGTCGTGAGCGCACGGTTGAGATACTTGTAGAGGTCGTTGGCATGGTTGTATGCCTTCAGACGAATCTCGCCGCCGGGAGTCAGCTTATATTCCAGGTCAAACTCGCCGACAAAATCGTTCTTCCCTTGATACATATTGTTCTTGTAGCCAAAGCTGCCGTTAAACAGCAAGCGGTTGTCGAGCAGCTGGCTCGAGAGAAGCATCTCCACCTCGGTGTCTTCAATGCCGTCTTCGCTGGTGCGGATGTTGGTACCTATCTGCACCTTGTCGGTAAGGCTGTTGAGGATGCTCGAGAGCTGCGAGGAGATGGCAGACGAAGCCACGGCGCTAAACTCGCTCGAGCGGTAGGCATTGGTGCTATACTCGGGGGTGTAGAACTTATTAAGCACAAGAAGGTAGATGATTTGTCGCGTCATCATGTCCTCCGTGTCTACCAAAGCCTTGGCTTGGCGTTCTATCTCTTCGTTGGAGCCCGGCAGCTCGAGGTCGAACGAGATGGTAGGGTTGCGCAACATGCCGTCGAGGTTAAGCACGCAGTTGACGGGGATGCTGGTGCGCGGGCTCTCAAGGGCAAGACTCTCGTCAAGGTCGCGGAGGTTGGCGGTGAGGTTGTAGATGGCGTTGATGTTCATCGTGGCGTCGAAGGGGTCGCCCCTAAAGCTGATGGAGCTGCCCTCGCGTATCTTGAAGTCCTTGTGGATAATCTGCTGCAGACTGAAGTTGTAGCTTCCGCTCGTGATGGCCATGTTGCCATACATGCGGAGGTCGGTGTTGGTGCCATATTCAATCTGCAAGCTGCCGCTGCCATAGCCCGAAATCTTGTCGCCCGCAACAGGGTCCATTATGAGGTCTATCTTGGCGTCGGGGGTGACGTCGAGCATGAAGTTCATGCGCATCTCCGTGCCGCCTACGCTCGCAACGGGAGCCTTGATGGAGTCGCGGGAGGCTTCCTCCATGGTGGCAAGCGAATCCCTCTGGTGCCTCTTGTCCACAAACGTGATGAAGTCGTAGTCCGCCGCCGTGGTGTTGTTGATGAAGTCGAGCGTGATGGCGGTCTTGGGGTTGTTTTGCATGTTGATGTCGAAGTTTATCAACTTGTCGTTGCCCCTCAAGGACGCCGTTCCGCTGCCAAACACAGTGCCGTAGATAAGCGGATTATGCTTGCGGGTGGCGTTAAACACCAGCAGATTGTCGGTCCTTATGTTCCCCTCAAAGCTCACGTCCTTGAAGTGGTTGTGGTAGACGTTCATGTTGACCAGCCCCGCGTTGCCGAACTCGTCGTGCACCGTTATGTCGCGCATCCTTATTGCCCCGGCATCCATGTGGATGGAGTCGGAGAAGGTATAGTAGGTGTTGAGATACTCTATGCCCAACCCGCCGTCCATCACGTAGGCATCGCCCTCCACCGTCAGCGCCTTGAAAGGCCCGTGGAGATGCACGTTACCAAAGCCACGCCCCTTCATGTTCTTCGCCACCTTCTCAACAAAGGGGTGAAGAAACTCGATGTTGATGTCGTTGGCGCCAAAGAAGAGCGACAGCCCCGCCTCAGGCCCCACAGGGAAGATATAACCGCTCACGTCGGTCCACGTCGTGTCGTTCTTGTATATGCTGCCGAGCATGAGGATGCCCTGCTGCTCGTCGTCCCACTCGCTGAAGAGGCTCAGCCTACCCAGCTGCGTCTGGTTGAACGTAAAGTCGGAGACCTCGAGGTCTGTGTTCAGCACGCGGCTGCCATAGAGGTCGCTTATGTTGAATGTTCCCGTGGCCTTGCCTGTAAACTGAAGCACGGGGATATTGAGGATGTCGAAGATATGCTTGAGCTCAATCTGCCGAAGGTCCAACAGCAGTGTGTCCATCGGGTTGTGCGAGATATATCCGTCGAGCAAGAGCGACTGCTCCTCGTTGCCCACGCGGAACTTGCGGATGTTTATCTTCCCGTCCTCGATGACGATGTCGGAGGGGTGTATTGTCCAGAGTGAGTCGTTCAACACCAATTGGCTCTCGTCAATCGCGATGTCGGTCCTGAGCTTCGGGGGGTTCTTCTCCTCGTCTTCCTCCGTAAAGAGGGCAGAGGCGGAGAGCTCGGCGCGAAACAGCCTCTCCTTGTTGTTTGCCCAACCAATGAGGGTGCTGATGCGGTTGTCGCGGGCGTCGGCTTTCAGCTCAAGGTAGTTGCGGAGCCCCTTCTGGTTGTAGTTGGTGGCCTTCAGCTGGAGGTTGATGTCATTCTGCGGATTGTCGCAGGTGAAATGGCCCGACTCGAACATGGCGCCACCCATCTTGAACTTCGGGAGGTAGGCCTCGAGGCGGAACTTGTTGTAGATATTGTTGTAGAACCCGGTGATGCGTGCCTGGTTGACCATGGCGAGCGGCAGCTTCAATGTCTTGGAGATGTCTTCGGTGTTCTCTATGGACAAGAGCAGTGAGAAGTTGTTTTCCTCCACGGCCTTTGTCTTCTGCGTGGCGTTTATCAGTGCCGGGATATAGCCCTTGAAGGTGTTCATGAAGCTCGGGACGATGGTGGAGAACGAATACGCCCCGGTGACCTCCCCGTTCAATACGTCGGACGAGATTACAAGATGGCGGTCTTCGGAATGCCCCGTTGCCGTCACTTGGATTTCTTTCAAGAAGAAGCTGCTCGGGGCGGTGACGAACGAGAGGCTGTCGACACGGATGTAGCCCTCCAGGTTGTCGATGCTGTTGCCCGTGAAGTCGGCATTCAGAGAGAAAGAGATGTCGGGCTCCTCGTATTTGTTGGTGAGATGGAGACTGTCGGGGCGGAGATGCGCCACGTTGGCTGTGAAGTTGAACATTGAGTTCTTTCCGTCGTTCAAAAACACGCCCTCGGCATGTAGCTCTCCGTTCGCATCGTTCACCTCCACCGTGCCGTCGAAGCTGTTCTTCTTGAAGTTCCCAAGGAGATGGATGTCTTCATACTTGTAGCTCTTATACTCAAACTCGCTTATGTTTGCCTCCAAGCTCCCGAAGAAGGGGCTGCCCGCTTGGCGCTTGGCGTCTATCGAGATGTCGAGGGCTGCATTCCCGTAGGGGTTACCCTCGTCGAACAGCTTGTTTAATTTCAGGTCGGAGGTCGATACGTTCCCCTTGAGGTAGGTGGCAATGTTGTGCGCCTTGTCGCCCCCGATGATGATATCGGTCTGCACCGTGCCCACAGCGCTCGAGAGCTTGCCGTGCGCCACAAGGTTGTGAAAGAAGCCCGAAACATCGCCGGTGAAATCTATCGCACCCAGTCTCTCAACCGCTGCGGGTAGCGTGATGGGCTTCTTGCTGAAGTTCCTCACCAATCCCGCCAGGCCCTCGGTGGTGATATGCATCTTGCTCACCTGCCCCAAGACGTAACTCTCCTTGGGGCGGGTTATGTCTTTCAGATTCATCTTCCCAACAAACTGCATCTCGTTGCCGTAACGTAGCGTCACCTTCTCGAGGTCGATGTCGTTGACAAAGCCCGAGGCGTCTGCCGCCAGCTCGACGCTCTCGCTGAAGTTCTCGAAGGCGGGGACCATCGACGAGAAGTCCTTAAGACCTATCTGCGAGGGGGCGATGCTGAGCTCCAAGGGGGCACGGCTCAAGAAGTCGGAGACGGTGGTGATGCCCCTTAGGTCGACTTTCGCCTTGCTCACCTTCAAGAGGGTCTGCGGCAGCTTTATCTCGAAGTTGTTTACAAGCGCGCTGTCGTGGTTGCTCACGAGGTTCATCGTCAGCTTCTCGAGGCTGAAGCCCGAGGCTTCGCTAAAGCTCATCTTCTTGATGTTGGCGTTGAGGCTGTCTTTGTTGAATGCCTTAAGGGATATCTTCGCACTAAGGTCTTTGATGTCGATATGCTTGCCGTTGAACCTGCCCGGGGTGAGGGGCGTGCTCTCCTCGTCGAAGCGGAAGTTGCCGCGGCGGATAAGGATGGAGTTGAAACGCAAATCGATGTTGGGTTTCTCTTTCAAGGTGTCTTTGGAGGCAAAGGCGTCGATGACGAACTGGAGGTTCAAGGGGCTCTCCGCCGTCTTCTTCTTTAGGTTAAGAGAGAACCCGAATAATCGTACGGAGGTGAAAACAAACTTGCCCTTCATGAGCGGGAGGGCCTCGAAGCCTGCCGCCACGTGCCCGGCTTCAAACAACGTCTCCCCGTCTTGGTCCTCAAGGTAGAGGTCGTCGAGAACAATGCGGTTGAACCATTCGATATCCACATTCCCCACCTTCACGGGCACACCGAGATACTTGGATAACTCCCTCGAGGCAATGTTGGAAACCCGATGCTGAACCTGCGGAATCTTCAGCGAGACGAGGGGCATTGCGTAGAATATCCAAAACAGTGAGAAAAGAGTGATGATTATGTATTTAAGTCCTTTGATATCTGTAGCGTATTTTAAACGCAAATCTACAACAATCTCGTGACAGAAATCACTACTTTTGTGCAAAAAAGAAACCGTATGAGTATAACAATATTGGGGATAGAATCGTCGTGCGACGACACCTCCTCTTCCGTAATACGCGACGGCGTCATGCTGTCGAATGTAATAGCCAGCCAAGCTGTTCACGAAGCCTACGGCGGCGTAGTCCCCGAGTTGGCTTCGCGAGCCCATCAACAGAACATCATCCCCGTGGTTGCCGAGGCCATCAAACGTGCCGGCATCGATAAGTCGGAGCTGAGTGCCATAGCCTTCACGCGCGGACCGGGCCTCATGGGCTCATTGCTTGTAGGCACATCCTTTGCCAAGGGCTTTGCCGCCTCGCTGGGCATACCGATGATTGAGGTCAACCACCTGCAGGCGCATGTCTTGGCTCACTTCGTTAAGGAGTCGCCCGACGACAATCATGCGCCTACGTTCCCCTTCCTCTGTCTCTTGGTCTCGGGCGGCAATTCGCAAATCATCAAGGTGAATGCCTACAACGATATGGAGGTGATAGGGCAGACCATCGACGACGCGGCAGGCGAGGCCTTCGACAAATGTGCCAAGGTGATGGGGTTGGGTTATCCCGGCGGACCGGTGGTGAATAGGTTGGCAAACGAAGGGAACCCCCGGGCTTTCACCTTCAGCAAGCCGCATATCCAAGGCTACGACTACAGCTTCAGCGGACTCAAGACATCCTTCCTCTATACCTTGAGAGATAAGCTGAAGGAGGATGCGGACTTCATCGAGAAAAACAAGCCGGACCTTTGCGCCTCGCTTCAGGCAACGGTGATTGACATCCTGATGAACAAGCTGCGCAAGGCGGCGAAGGATTTGAACATAAAAGAGGTGGCAGTGGCAGGCGGCGTGTCGGCAAACTCCGGGTTGCGCGATGCCTTCCTCGACCATGCCAAGAGATACGGATGGAAGGTGCATATCCCCAAGTTCTCGTTTACCACAGACAATGCCGCGATGGTTGCCATCACCGGCTATTACAAATATCTCGATGGGGACTTCTGTCCGATGGACGCCGCTCCCTTCTCGCGAGTCATCATCTGATAGGATATGGAAGAAAACAATGCTTTGGCAAAGCATGTGGGCGACGTCTTACGCTCACGTGGCCTCAAGATGGGTACGGCTGAGAGCTGTACGGGCGGCAGAATAGCCAATATGATAACCTTGGTGCCGGGTAGCTCCGACTACTTTGTGGGCGGGGTGGTGTCCTACAGCAATGAAGTGAAGCATCATGTGCTCGGCGTATCCAAAGTGAGCCTGCGTCTTCACGGCGCCGTAAGCCGTGAGGTGGTGGAAGAGATGGCGCTTGGGGCTGTTAAGGTGCTGGGCTGTGACTGCGCTGTGGCTACCTCGGGCGTTGCCGGACCGGGCGGAGGAACGCAAGAAAAACCCGTAGGCACAGTGTGGATAGCTGCAGCCTACGGGAAAGAGGTTGTCTCGCATTGCTTCCATTTCGGAAGGGCGAGAGCCGAGAATATTCAGTCTGCGGCGGATGCCGCGTTGGGCTTATTGATGAAAATGTTGCAAGACAACAATTACCAAAGCGCTACTCGGCTATTGTTTTAGCTATAGCCTGATATCCCTTCTCGTTGGGATGCAGTCCGTCGCTGAAGAGCGATTCGTCAATCTTGCCCGAGCCAAGAAGCAACGCTTTTCCGGCGTCGCTAAACACACAACCCTCATCATTGGTCATGGCGTGGATTCTTAGGTTGATGTTCTTCACCCAGTCTTCATGGCTTCGGCGCGGGAGTATACCAATCACCTTGATTGTAGCCTTGGGCTGGCGCTGGCGGACGGCAGCGATAAGGAAGCGCAAGCCCTCCACAATATCTTCGTCGGAGCTGAAGCCCATATTGTTTGTTCCAATCATCAATACCACCTTGTCGGCAGTGTAGCCATCCAGTTCGCCGTGATAGATGCGCCAAAGCACGTTCTCAATGCGGTCCCATCCGTATCCAAGGTTCTGGAATCCGGCAGGCTTCATTATCTTCTTCCAGCTTTCAGGACCGTTGCTCTTAGGCCCGGCAGGCTCGCCTCCCCAGAAATGGGTGATGGAGTTGCCAATGATGACGGCTTTGGGCTGGGTCTCTTTCACATGCTTCAGAATGTCGCGATGGCGCGTCTGCCATTCGTAGTTGTTGGGCTCGCGGCGTTGGGTGACGGGCCGTGTTGTGGGGCGGTCGCCTATCGGCAGATGGAGTATGCTGCGCACTTTCTTCTCCACGGCAGCAGCCTGGCAGGAGGCACCGAAGTCGGAGGGGTGCACGGCATCAACCCAGGCATCCGAAGGGAGCCCCAGCTCGTCGTGAGTCAGATAGAACACATTCTCAACGCCTTCTTCCAACAATGCTTCGTAGCCCTTGCGTGAGGCGGCGTTGGTGCGCGTGTAGCGTTCGTATTCAAAGCTGTTGGTGGCGCCATTGCTATAGCCGGCATGCTCCACCAAGAGGATTGGGGCGTTGCGCTTCTCGCGTATCTGCTTCACTGCGGCAATAACGAGGTTGGTCACCTCCTCTGCGGGTCGGTCAAGAAGGTTGGGCATACAGTCGAGGATATAGATGCGTGCATCCTGCTCAATGATGTAGTTCAATACATTCTTTTCCAACAGTCCGTTGCCCGAGAATCCGAAGTTGATTAGCGGGTAGTCGAATTTGCGTTGCAGGATGTTTGCCCACGACATGGCAGGACGCGAGGAACATGCGCCATGCACGATGGATGTGCCGTAGATAACGATAGGCTTCTCCTCGGAGCGGGGGATGAACTCTATCTCGGCGTCGTCCATAGTACCAATCTCCAACCATTTCACGGTGTTGTAGAGGGGAAGATAGAGCCGGTATTCAAACCCGCGGTTATGATACTTGTCCTTGCCGAGGTTCGTGTAGTGATATTGAATGGTATCGCTAAAGTAGAACCCTCCGGTGCAGAAACTGGCTGTTCCTTCGCTGTCGATGCTATAGAGGTCAACGCCAGACACGCCGGTGGACGGCATGTGAGGCATGTTCAGCTCGCCGCTCACCTGATAGCGCACTCTAATCTCCGGCGAGTTGCAATAGAAATAGATGGCAAGGGAGGAAGAGCTGCGTGAGAGGTTCCACACCTGCGGCCTCACCTCATCCTTAGCCCTATCGGGCAGTCGCACGTAGGTCTTGCCTATCTCATCGGGCCATCCTTGGTTTTGGATGACGGGGAATCCTGCCTCCACGGGGTTGTGCCATTTCCATTCTGCCCGGGCAGAGAGGCAGAACATTACGCATAGAATAACGCTTAAGAGTCTTTTCATTTCTTGTTTCCTCCATTATTTATTTCAGTCCTCTGTTCTTGAGTAGCGGCTCGATGCTCGGCTCTTTGCCGCGGAAGTTCTTAAACATCACCATGCCGTCGTCGATGCCGCCCGGGGTAAGGATGTAGCGGCGGAACTTCTCAGCCACTTCTTGGTTGAAGATGTCGCCCGTCTCCTTATAGGCTTCGAAGGCATCGGTGTCGAGCACCTCAGCCCATATGTAGCTGTAGTAGCCGGCGGTGTATCCTCCCGTCATCGTGTGGTTGAAATAGGTGGTGCGATAGCGGGGCGGTATCTGGCGGAGCAGTCCGCGTTTGTTCATCACCTCGGCTTCAAACTTCTCGATGTCCAGGTTCTCGGGTTTCTGCTTCAGGATATGATAGTCCATGTCGAGCAATGAGGCAGCCAGGTATTCGGTGCTGGCAAAGCCCATACCATACTTGCCGCTCTTCACTATCTTATCCACCAGCTCCTGGGGGATAACCTCGCCCGTCTTGTAGTGCTTGGCGTAGACCTTCAAGACTTCGGGCTCGAAAGCCCAGTGTTCGTTGATTTGCGAGGGTAGCTCAACAAAGTCGCGTGGCACATCCGATACGCCGACGTAGTGAACGTCGCAGAACAGTCCGTGCAATGCATGGCCAAACTCGTGGAACACTGTCTCTGCCTCATCGGCAGTCAGCAGCGCGGGCTCTCCGGCAGCGGGCTTACTGAAGTTGAACACGGTGGTGATGACGGGGGTAACCTTCTTCCCGTCCTTATAGCTTTGCGAGCGGTAGCTGCCGCACCATGCGCCGCCACTCTTGCCCGGGCGTGTGTAGAAGTCCATGTAGAGCACGCCGAGCGACGAGCCGTCGCGGTCCTTGCATTCAAAGGCAAAGGCGTCGGCATCGGGCTTGGGGATATCCTTGATTTCCGTGAAGGTTACGCCATAGAGCTTTTCGGCAACGTAGAAAATGCCCTTGCGCACGTTGCCGAGCTCAAGGTAGGGGCGTACCTCGTTCTCGTCGAGGTTGAACTTTGCCCGGCGTGCCTTGTCGGCATAGTAGCGCCAGTCCCAACCTTCTGCTTCAAAGTTTCCGCCTTCTTTCTTTATCTCGGCATTGATGTCGGCGAGCTCATCCTTGGCTTTTGCCAGTGCCGGCACCCAGATGCGGTCCAATAAATCGTATACGTTCTTCTCGTTCTTCGCCATGTTCTCGTCGAGTACAAAGGCGGCATAGTCCTCGTAGCCCAAAAGGAGAGCTTTCTCGAGGCGTGCGGCAACCAGCTCCTTTACGATGTTCTTGTTGTCGTTCTCATTGTTGTTGTTGCCGCGGTTGGTGTATGCCTTGAACATCTTTTCGCGCAGTGCTCTGTTGTCGGCATACTGAAGGAAGGGCATCACGCTCGGGTTGTGGAGGGTGAACACCCATTTACCTTCCAACGAGTCGGCTGCGGCAGCCTCTTTGGCGGCAGAGATGGAGCTCTGAGGCAGGCCCGAGAGGTCTTTCTCATTGTCCACCACCAAACGGAAGGCGTTGGTCTCCTTCAGCACGTTTTGCCCGAAGGTGAGCTCAAGGACGGATATCTTCTCGTTCAGTTCGCGCAGCTTGGCATGCTTGTCGGCATCCAGATTGGCACCGCCGCGCACAAAGCCTTTGTAGGTCTCATCCAAGAGGCGGGTTTGCTCCTTGTCGAGATTGAGCGACGCCTTCTTGTCGTACACAGCCTTCACGCGGGCAAAGAGGGCGGGGTTGAGATTGATATCGTCGAAGTGGGCAGAGAGGACGGGGTAGAACTCCTGCTCAAGGGCTTGTATCTCGTCGGTGGTGTTCACGCTCGACTGCCCGCTGAAGGCATACAATACTTTGTTGAGCAGTTCGCCTGCCATGTCAAGGGCGGCGATGGTGTTCTCGAAGGTGGGCTCGTCGGTGTTGCTCACGATGGCATCGATTTCCTTCTTGTGCTCTTCCATACCTTTCTCGAAGGCTGGTTTGTAGTGTGCCACCTCAATCTTGTCGAATGGAGGGACACCAAACGGGGTTGTGTACTCGCTGAAAAACGGATTGTCTGTCGACTTGTCCGCATCACCTTTCTTAGAGGAGTCGCAGGCTCCCAATACTACTGCCAGTCCGGCAGCCATAAGCGTTTTGTTCATAAGCATTGTAATATATCTTTATTTGATGTTTTCTTTCGTGTTGGCACAAAGCAGCCACGGCAGGTTGAACCTATAATGGTTTCTGCTGCTTAGTAGATGGATGACTCCGTCGGGCGACTGCGTGGCGGCAAGGTAGCCTCGCGGCTCGGCATGCGTGGCATCCATATCGAAGAAGCCCGTCCACGCGCCACCGTCCATGAAGCGGCGCTTGCCGTCGGTGAGCAGCTTCTTCACGGGCCACGTCTTGCCCTCGTCGAAGGAGAGGGCGGCGTAGATGCCGTGACCTGTGAACTCATTACCCTCGGCATCACGGAACGTCATCCCTTTTTGTCCGTCTTTGATGCGTAAGGGGTGATGGGTAAACGATATGAAGAGCAGTGGACCTTCCTTTAGGCGCATCAGGACGAGTCGCTGTCCGCCGTCGATGGGCGGAAACTCGGAGGCTTGGTAGGTCCACGTCTTGCCGTTATCCTCGGATATACTCATAGGCATGCGCTGCAAACCGTTTTTGTCCATTATGGCGTCACCACGTCCGAGGGCCATGAGTCGACCGTCCGTGAGCTGCACTACGCCGGCATGAATCCCGGCTATGGTACCTCCTGAGGCGCCGGGGGTGAACGTTTCGGGGAGGGTCTTCCCTGCGTCTTCCCACGTCTTGCCGTTATCACGACTGATATGAAGGGCTGTGCCGCCATTGCTTCGCGGCGTGGCGTCGGCAGCCTGCAGAATCCATCCTTCCTTAGTGATGGAAGCGCCGGCAATCACCTGGTGGCGGCGGGCATGCTCGGGGGCGATGATGCGCGGGCGGCTCCACGTCGCGCCATTGTCACTGCTTGTGCGCATGACCATCGCCAACGTCTCCCACGTGCCTGCAGCCTCCACGCCATTGATGTGTATCAGCGTCCCGTTGTTGTTTAAAAGCGACGAGCCTGTCACGTTTCTGTCGGGCACGCGGAAAAACTCCCGTGGAGCGCTCCATTGCTCCCCTCCGGCCCTTAGGCGGCTCTCCAAGAT
This sequence comes from Anaerobutyricum sp., assembly GCA_963629885.1. Classification (GTDB taxonomy): domain Bacteria; phylum Bacteroidota; class Bacteroidia; order Bacteroidales; family Tannerellaceae; genus Parabacteroides. The sequence goes on along the minus strand of CAVGKO010000004.1, from coordinate 7,719 downwards.
TGTCATTTCTCTGCCCGACTCCTCGTTGCAGGTGAACCAAATGGCAAGGAGGTCGCCATTGTTGCACCAGCAGATGGCGGGGCAGTGGTTGTGGCGGTAGAAGGGAACCTTGGAGGTGCATTCCGGCGTATTGACATATACAAGCGGCTCGGCGAAGAAGGGCTCATCCGCCGGATTGCCCCAGGCGAAGGCCTGCTGCGAGATATCACTCTCCATTGAGGGCTCAATGGCGGGTAGAGGACTGCTCTGCGGCATGGCGGCTTGCACCACGCGGAATCCGGTGAGCCAATGTTTGTCCTCGGGAATCATAGCCATGCGATTTGCCGAGCGGAGAAACCTCTCCGGCGTACTGTGGCTTCCGCCACGCGTCACCTTGTAGAGCCCGTCGGATGGGCCAACGGGGTCGCGTTGCTCAGAGGCTTCGTAGGGACCATACCAGTCGCTACACCATTCCTCAACGTTTCCGTGCATATCGTAGAGACCAAAAGGATTGGCTTCGGTGGTGGCAACGCGTAGTGAGAGGGTGGAGTCGGTGCCCCATACGTTCTCTTGTCTTTTATGGCAGGAGCCTTGAAGACCGTCGCCCATCCAGAAATTCCAGTACGTACCGGCGCGGCAGGCGTATTCCCATTCCGCCTCTGTGGGCAGGCGATAGGTCTTGCCCTCTTTCTTGGACAGCCAAAGGCAGAATGCCTCTGCGTCGTGGTAGCTAACAAACACCACTGCCTCATCGTCTTCCTTTGAGATGCCATACTTGCCCCGCAAGGCCTTGTGGGTGGGGTCGAACGCCTCGTATTGCGCGTTGGTGACCTCCGTGGCGCCCATCAAGAATGGTTGCGTGATGCTCACGGGATGTACAGGCGCTTCGTCGAAGTCTTCACCTTGCCCGTGGCTGCCCATATGGAATTCCCCGGCGGGAATAGCCACGAGCTGCATCCCAATGCTGTTTGTCTCCTGGGCGGAAACGTCCAAAAATGCCGTTGTGAGAAGGCTGAGGCAGATTGTAGCAAGGCTTTTCATGGTTGTGATGGTGTTTTAGGAAAGCAAATATATGTAAAACCTACGGTTCATCCCTAAGACACCCTCGAAAAGATGCCCGGAGCACTCGGAGATGCTTCCTTCCATGGAAGGAAACGCCACCGAGCCTTCGGAGATGAGTTCTTCCATGGAAGGAAGCGCCACTGAACCTTCGGAAGTAATTTCTTCCATGGAAGAAAACATCACCGACCCCTTGGTGGTAATTTCTTCCATGGAAGAAAGTATGTCCAACCTTTGGGTGAGAAATCCTTCCATGGAAGGAAGTTTCTACAGCTTGTATTTATACACTCTCGCCAGCACTTTTTGGTACTCATTCTCTATGAGCATGAAGTTTTGCATGCTTTGATAGATTGTGGTCACGTCGGCGAAGTATTCAATCATGCTGATTTGTCCGCTTTGGATTGCTTTGTTCAAAAGCGCGAGGTTGGATTGTCCCTCCAACACCTTGCTGTATTCGTCGATGGAGGTTTTTAGCGTGGCGGCGCGGTTGTAGAGCTGTAGGAGCTCGTTCTCAACCATTGTCTGCATGCTTTCCGTCTGTAAATAGGCGTAGAGACTTTGCGCCTTGGCTTGTTTCACCTTTCCCCGGTTGGCAAACAGGGGTATGCTGATGCCAACGATGAATCCGTTGTAGCGTTCGCCGCCCGAGGAGGGGTTCATCCTATATCCCAGCTCGAAGGAGGGTAGCCCTTGCGCCTTGCTGACACTTATCTGCTTGCGCGCAACACTCTGGTCGCTGCGCAGGGAGCAAAGACGGCGGTCGAACGACATCACCTCCTCCTTCAGCTCGCCGAGCGAGGCGGGGAGGAGTGCCTCGGGGTACACGGTGTCGCCAAACGCCACCTCCTCACCTCCGCATAGCGTTGCCAACTCGCGTAGCTTGTCGGCGCGCTCCGCCTCGTTCATCCTCGCCTCGTTGTTTACATTCAGAAGTTCGAGGGCAATCTTGTTTGTTTCCAGTATATCGGCGTCGCCCGCCTTGAGGCGCTGCTCGTAGAGCGCGGAGAGCTGCTCGGCATTCCCGCGGCGCACCTCAAGGAGGCTTTTCTGCTTGTTGAGCATCACCAAGTCGAGGCACACCTCCTTTGCCCTAAGCAGGATGTCTTGCCTCAGTGCCTCGCTCTGCTGCTCGAAGTTCTCTCCACGCAGCTTTGCCAGCTTGCCTCTCTGAGCATAGAGCGAGGGGAAGTTGAACGACTGCGAGGCGATGAGCTCGCCGGTGAACCCCATGCCCTCCTTGTTGCCGTAGAGATGCGAATAGGTGACGGTGGGGTCGGGGAGGTTGTTCTCGGTTGCCGCCTCAATCTTGCGTGAGGTGGTGAGCTGACGCGCGGCCTGTAGCTCTTTGTTGCCGGTCTCAACGCTGCGCAGCATCTTCTCTATGTCGGTCTGCGCACTTGCGCAAAGCGCCGCCGAAGCCAAAAGCGCGATGGTTATGATTGATTTCATTTCTCTTTATTCATTAAAAGATAGACAATAGGAATAATGAAGCCGTTGAGGAAGGTCGACGTGAGCAACCCACCCAATATCACGGTGGCCATGGGGCTTTGTATCTCGTTGCCCGGCAGGTCGCCGTTCAATGCCAGAGGTATCAACGCCAAGGCAGAGCTCAGCGCCGTCATCAGGATGGGGTTCAAGCGGTCGAGCGAACCGCGCACCACGGCGTCGTAGGGCGATAGCCCCTCGCCACGAAGCTGAGTGTAGTGGCTGATGAGCAACATACCGTTTCTCGTGGCTATGCCGAAGAGCGAGATGAATCCGATAATCGCCGGGATACTCACCTCGCCGGAGGTCATCCATAAGATGAGCACGCCGCCTATCAATGCCAACGGCAGGTTAAGCAAAACAACGCCGCTCTCCTTCGCGTTCTTGAATTCGTTGTAGAGCAAGAGGAATATCACCAAAAGCGAAGCCAGGGAGGTAATCAACAATGTGCGGCTGGCTGCCTGCTCGCTCTCGAACTGTCCGCCATACTCCACGTGATAGCCCTCGGGGAGATGTACCGAGGCCTCAATCTTATGCTGTATGTCGTTAACCACACTCCTTAGGTCGCGCTCCGAGACGTTGGCGCTCACCACAAGCTTGCGTTGCACATTCTCGCGGTTGATGGTGTTTGGCCCAACCGTGGAGCGCACGTCAGCAACATAGCTCAGAGGTATCTTGCCTCCGCCGTCGGTGTCGATGGTGAGGTTGCGAATGTCCTCCATGGTGGCACGACTAACGTCGGAGGTCTTCACCGTAAGGTCGAACGTCTTACCGTCGTCATACACCTGGCTCACAACCTCGCCACCCAGCATAACGTTGACATACTCTTCGAACTCGGGCAATGGTATGCCGTATTTGGCCATAAGCTCTCTGCGTGGCGTGATGACCAGCTGCGGGCGCTCAATCTGCTGCTCCACCTTCAGGTCCACCAACCCGGGGATATCGCTTATGGCACGCTTGATATCGTTGCCGATGGCGAACAACCGGTTCAAATCGGATCCGAACAGCTTGATGGCGATATTGGCCTCCGTACCCGAGAGCATAGCGTCGATGCGGTGGGAGATGGGCTGACCTATCTCGATGTTGGCACCGCTGATGGTGGACAACTTTTGGCGTACATCCCTTGTTACCTCCTCACGGCTGCGGTCCTTCAAGGCAAAGGGTGCCTCTATCTCCGATACGTTCACGCCCAAGGCATGCTCGTCGAGTTCGGCTCGTCCCGTCTTGCGCGCCACGGTCTGTATCTCCGGCACCTGCATCAGCAGCTCCTCGGCGCGGCGACCCATCTCGTCGGATTCCTCAAGGGAAATGCCCGGCAGGCTACTTACGTTGATGGTGAACGAGCCCTCGTTGAACGGCGGGAGGAAGCTATGCCCAAGGGTGAAGAATATACCCAGCGACACCACGAACAACCCTATTGTGCAACCAAGCACAGCCGAGCGGTGCTCCAATGCCTTACGCAAAGTATCGCCGTAGACGCCCTTCAGCTTAACGGCTACCCACGACTCCTTATCCACCTTCTTGTCCGCCTCCTTGCGGTTGAGCAGGTAGCTACACAATACCGGCGTGAGGGTTAGCGCCACCACGGTGGAAGCGAACAAGGCAACGATGAACGCCACTCCCAGCGGCACCAACATACGCCCTTCCATCCCGCTGAGGAAAAACAAGGGCACGAAGCTCACCACGATAATCAACGTGGAGTTCAATATCGGCATGCGGACCTCGCGTGAGGCGTCGTAGACAACGTCCAATACCTTCCGCCTTTCCCCGGGTGGCAACATGCGGTTCTCGCGTATCTTCTTGTATACGTTCTCCACGTCCACAATGGCGTCGTCCACCAACGACCCGATGGCAATGGCCATACCGCCCAGCGACATGGTGTTTATGGTCAATCCCATGTAGTGCAAAACGATGATGGATATCAACAGCGAGAGCGGCAACGCTACAAGCGAGATTACCGTTGTGCGGATATTCATCAAGAAGAGCAGCAACACTATCACAACGAAGATGCTTCCTTCAAACAAGCTTTCCTTGACGTTGTTGATGGAGCTGTCGATGAAGCGGCTCTGACGGAAGACGTCGGTGGAGATGTTTACGTCCGAGGGCAAGTTCTTCTGTATGTCTGCCACTATCTTGTCCAGCTTGTCCGTCAACTCAATGGTGCTGGTGTTGGGCTGCTTGGTGACGGTGACGAGCACGGCGGGTTTACCCTTCTCGGATGCCGTACCCAGCTTGGGGCTTTTGCTCCCGACCTTCACCGTGGCTACCTGCTCCAACAACACAGGCGCGCCGTCAACCCTCTTGATTACTCCCTTGGCCAACTCCTCTGCTTTAGGGGTGGAGAGGACGCCTCGGATGATATACTCGTTGTCGTATTCATACAACACGCCTCCGTTGGCGTTGCGGTTCATGCCGCGACAAACCGTCAGCACTTCGTCGAGGCTGACGCCATAGTGTTTCATGCGTGCAGGGTCGAGCAGTATCTGATACTCCTTGATATCCCCGCCTATCACTGCCACCTGTGCCACACCTCCGGTGGAAAGCAAGCGCGGACGGATGGTCCAGTCGGCAATAGTCCTAAGGTCCATCTGCGTCGTGGGGTGTGTGCCCTCACATACCGTGTCCTTGGTGGTCAAGCCAATTATCATCATCTCGCCAAGGATGGATGCCTGCGGCCCAAGGGTGGGCTTCCCCACGTTCTCCGGCAAGCTTTCGCTCACGATAGCCAACTTCTCGGACACAATCTGACGGGCACGGTAGATGTCGGTACCCCAATCAAACTCGACCCACACCACCGAGAATCCGGTAGTGGAAGAGGAACGGACACGGCGCACATCCATCGCTCCGTTCACCGCTGTCTCCACAGGGAAGGTAACCAAGCGCTCCACCTCCTCGGGGGCCATGCCGTTTGCCTCGGTCATGATAACCACCGTGGGAGCATTCAAGTCGGGGAACACGTCCACATCCGTATGAAAGGCAGTGTAGGTTCCCCCTATCATCAATAGCAATGCACAGATTAAGACAACCAATCTGTTATGCAACGAGTAGTATATAATCTTGTTAAGCATACTTTGGGGATTGGAGGGTTAATGATGGTGGGTGTGAGCCGGGATGGCATTGCTGGCAGAGGCGAGCTTGATTTGGTAAGCACCCTGGGTCACCACCTCGTCGCCCGTTTTCAATCCGGAGAGTATCTCCACCTCACAGCCGTTGTTGGCACCCGTTGTCACTTCCTGCTTCTTATAGCCATCCTCGTCGAGGCGGATGTATACGGAGTAGATGCCTTGTTCCTCTATCAATGAGGATACCGGCACACTCAATACGCCCTCCTTCGGGGCAGTGAGCAGATAGATTTCAACGAACGAGCCGGGGATGACGCTACCCTTGTTGTCGAACTCAAAGGTGATGGGTACGTAGAACGAATCGCTATCCGATGCCTTTCCATACGAGAGCAAACGCCCGTGGAGGTCCGACAGCTTATACACCTGCTCGTCGTATGGCGTGCGGAAATTGGCGGACTGAACAGAGGGGAGATACTTGTAATACTTCTCCGACACCTCGGCGCGGAGCACCAAGCGGCTGTTCTGCGAAATGGTCATCAGGGGTTGCCCTACCGTGACGTAATCGCCTTCCTTCACCTTTATATCCTTCAGGTATCCGTTCATGGGCGACACCACCGACACACCGTTCTCGGTCTGCCGTCCGGCGATGGCATCATAGGCTGCCTTGGCGTTCTCGTAGTTCAAGCGTGCCTGCTCGAATTCTTTTGCCGAAACAATCTTGTCGTCGATGAGCTGCTGCATACGCTCGTACTCTTTCTTGGCAGTCTCGTAGGCATGCTCCACGCGGGATGCAGTGTTGCCATCCGGGAGGGCATTGGAGGCGAGGTTCAATACTCTCTGTCCCTTCTTCACCGGAGTGCCGTCCACCATTGATGCTTTGGAGAACGACACGATGCCCGAAGCCGTTGCAACCACTGTTGCCTCATCGCCTTGGGCTGCCAACACGCTGCCGCTGGTCTTTATGACATCAGTGAATGGCGCCGGCTGCATAACCACGGTCTGCAGCCCTACGGCCTTGGCTTGTGCTTCTTTGAAAATAATTTCGTTGGCATGTGCACCTTCATGCTCGTGTCCGTGCTCGTGTGCTTCTTCGTGCTCATCCTCGTGTTCGTGTTCATGAGCTTCTTCGTGTTCGTGTGCCTCGTGGTCATGGTCGTCATGATGGGTTGCTCCGCCACAACCGGCAAATATGTAGGCACACAAAACCCACAATAAATATATCTTTTTCATTGCTTTGTTTTGGGTTATAAATGTATGTAAGAAATAGTGCGACGCTCCACAAGTGGTGGTACATCGCCGGGGGTGGCGAACTTATTCGTCCGCCATAACATTTATAACCGGGGAGGGGCACGCAGTCCGCCTACACGTGCGACCCACGTGTCGTGCAAAGACTCTATGTAGAAAGCCCGCTCGCGAACGAACGACTGCTCCTTCAGAGACGGAACAAAGGGGTTGATGTAGCTGAATAGAATGTGCAAGGGGACGAACAAATGGTGTGCGTCTCCGTCCGTTGCCTGCGACAAGAGAGAAGTGAAGAGAGCTATGTTGTGTCCGTTGCACCCGCAATCGTGCGAGTCGGCATCGTGATGGCTATGCTCGGTCAATGCTTTGAAACAAGGCATGCCATTGCTGTGATGATGGTGCGGCACAACTACCGAGAGTAGCATGATGAAACTTGCCACCAACATGATGTAACGGATTGTTTGTTTATTGTCTCTCATAATCTACGCGGCAAAGGTAGATGGTTTCTTTTGCAACACAAAGACAATTATCTTCTGCGTCGATGAGTGCTTCCTCCATGTTTTAAGGGCTCGTAGGGGGGAGCCTCGCCAAACTTCGGGTCGATAGGAATCTTGTATATCTCTTTCTTCAGGAAGTTTTCGATGCGTTTGAATTGAGCCTGCTCGTCTTCGCCAACGAACGTGATGGCCAATCCCTTTCCGTCGGTTCCACGGGCGGTTCTGCCTATGCGGTGCACGTAGTCCTCCGAATTGCGGGGTATGTCGAAGTTGACCACCAGCTGTATGTCGTTGATATCAATGCCGCGGGCAACAACATCGGTGGCAACAAGGATGTCGATATGTCCGTTCTTGAAGTTCCTCATCACTACTTCGCGCTGCGACTGCTCCAGGTC
>CAVGKO010000003.1:0-27038 GCA_963629885.1 Anaerobutyricum sp. | reverse complement strand
ATTATTAACACTTTCGCTCCGTACATGTCATTCCCGAGGCCATGTCCTCGGGAATCTCCTGATGAGGGTTGGTCTGGGGAGGAACGAACATCTTGAGCGTGATAGCGAGAGGCGTGGTGACAACGAAGAAACGTCTCCTCCTCCTCACATTTCTGTTTCATTATGAGATTCCCTGGTCAAGTTTGGAATGACAGGGAGGCGAGAGGGATGGTGTGGTATGGAATATAGCCGTCTCGCCAAAGAAATTGCTTCATGCACGCTGTGAAAATGCTGTTTCGCCTGCGTTCTTGCCTCATGCAGATGGTGAAAGTGCCGTTGCCCCGGGAATCTTGCTTCATGCAGATGGTGAAAGTGACATTGTGTCCGAGCAAAAGCTTCATGCTCATCTGCGGGAAGGTGTTGCCCCGGGAATCTTACCTCATGCAGACTTGCGGGAAGGTGTTGCCCCCGAAATCTTGCTTCATGCACGGCTGCAAGAAGGTGTTGCCCCGGGAATCTTGCTTCATGCAGCTCATGAAAGTGACATTGTGTCCGAAATCTTGCTTCATGCAGGTCGTGAAAGTGCCGTTGCCCCCGGAATCTTGCTACTTGCACGGCTCACATGAGGCTGTTGCCCCGGGAATCTTGCTACTTACACGTCTGCATGAGGCTGTTGCCCCCGGAATCTTGCTACTTACACGGCTGCACGAGGCTGGCGCGTGCGGGTTCTTGCTACTTACACGTCTGCATGAGGCTGTTGCCCCGGGAATCTTGTTACTTGCACGTCTCACATGAGGGAAGATTGTGGCAGTTCGCCCCTTTGCGCGGGATGTTTAAGCGCAAAAAAAGGGTGCGTCGGTCTTTGCTTATCACGACGCACCCCCGTTAATTGTCTTTATAAGGACATGAGGATTTTCTTCAGTACCGTTTGTGCGGAAATCTCGCGGTTGGCGGCTTCGGGGATGACAATGCTCTCGGGACTTTCTATCACGTCGTCGGACACAATCATGTTGCGGCGCACGGGCAGGCAGTGCATGAAGTAGGCATTGTTGGTCAGCGCCATCTTCTCGGTATCCACGGTCCAGCTGCGGTCCATGTTTATCACCTTTCCGTAGTTCGGGTCTTTGTATGCCGACCAGTTCTTGGCATAGATGAAGTCGGCACCTTCGAAGGCTTTCTTTTGGTTGTATTCCACGCGGGCGTTGCCAACAAACTTCTCGTCCAGCTCATAGCCTTCGGGGTGAGTGATGACGAATTCGTAGTCCGTTGCGTTCATCCACTCTGCAAAGCTGTTGGGCACGGCTTGCGGCAGGGCTTTGGGGTGAGGCGCCCAGGTCATGACCACCTTGGGGCGTGCTGTTTTCTTGTATTCCTCAATGGTGATGAGGTCGGCAAAGCTCTGCAACGGATGGCGTGTGGCAGCCTCCATGCTGAATACCGGGCGGCCGGAATACTCTATGAACTCATTGAGAATCTTCTCGCCATAGTCGTCTTGCTTGTTCTCGAAGCGGGCAAAGGAGCGCACACCGATGATGTCGCAATAGCAGCCCATCACGGGTATTGCCTCAAGAAGGTGCTCGGGCTTGTCGCCATCCATCACCACGCCGCGCTCTGTCTCCAGCTTCCATGCCCCCTGGTTAACGTCGAGCACCATGGTATTCATCCCAAGGTTCATCGCCGCCTTCTGAGTGGATAGGCGTGTACGCAGACTGGAGTTGAAGAATATCATCAAGAGGGTCTTGTTGCGACCGAGTTCGGAGAATTGGAAACGGTCTTTCTTGATTTCGAAAGCCTCGTTGAGTGCCCCTTTGAGGTCACCCAAATCCTTTACGCAGGTAAAATGTCTCATATCTTTTCTTTTTATAGGTTCTTCGTTGTTTGATGAGGGAGCAAAGGTAATGACTCGCGGCGGATTCTCAGGTCCACCTCTTACGACTCACGTATCTGTCCGTTCCCACTTATCAGATATTTGTAGGTAGTGAGCTCGGGAAGTGCCATTGGTCCGCGGGCATGCAGCTTCTGTGTGCTTATGCCTATCTCCGCACCGAAGCCAAACTGTGCCCCGTCGGTGAAGGCTGTAGATACGTTGGCATACACGCAGGCGGCGTCCACCATCTCTTGAAACAATGCTATGGCATCTTCGGATTCGCTTACTATGCTTTCGCTATGCTTCGAGCCATAGCGGGCGATATGCTCAAGTGCCTCTTCAAGGCTGCCTACGGTGCGTATGCTCATCTTATAGTCAAGGAACTCGGTGCCATAACTCTCGGGCGTGGCTTCTTTCAATAGCTCCTCGGGGTATTTGCCTCTCAAGGCATCCATGGCGAGGGGGTCGGCATAGATGATGACGTGACTGTCTATCATCTTGCCACATATATAGGCAAGGTCCTCAAGCCTGTCGCGATGGATAATGAGGCAGTCGAGGGCGTTGCATACACTCACGCGGCGTGTCTTGGCGTTGCACACAATATTGCGGCCCTTCTCCTTGTCGCCGTCCTTATCGAAGTAGGTATGGCAGATGCCGGCACCTGTCTCTATCACCGGCACGCGGGCATTCTCTCTCACAAAGTCAATCAGACTCTTGCTGCCGCGGGGTATGATGAGGTCCACCAGCCCTACGGCGTTGAGAAGCTCGGCTGTGGCCTCCCTCTTGGCAGGCAACAGCCGGCAGACGGCAGTGGGCAAGCCATGCTGCTCAAGCACGCTGTGGATAACACGGGTTATTGCGCGGTTGGAGTCATCGGCATCCTTGCCGCCTTTCAATACACAGGCGTTGCCACTCCTGAGGCATAGCGAGAACACGTCGGCAGTGACGTTGGGCCTTGCCTCGTATATCACCCCGATAAGTCCGAAGGGCACACTCACCTTACGTATCACCATGCCGTTGGGCCGTGTCCACTCGCTGAGGGTTTTGCCTAAAGGGGAGGGTAGGGTGGCTACGTTCTTCATGTCCCTTGCAATGCCCTCGATGCGCTCGGGGGTAAGCTTCAGACGGTCGTACTTGGCATCGGAAGGGTTCATGCGGCTGAGGTCTTCCTCGTTGGCTGAGAGTATCTCCGCCTTATGGTTGTTCAACTCTTCTGCCGTGTCGCAAAGTATGCGGCATATCTCTTCATCGCTGAGAGTAACGAGACGGCGCGATGCCGAGGCGCTCTCTCTCAGAAGTTCTTCTACGGATGTTGTCATGTTAGTCAAGATATAAATAGTCGTAGTGCACCAGTGGTTTCTGGTCGCGTTGCCCAATGAGGGCTGTGGCCTCGCGGCTACTGTATGCGGCGCAACCCACGCCAATCTGCTTGCCGCCGGCGTTCACAATCCTCACGATGTCGTTCTTCTCGAAGTCGCCAATGATGGAGGTGACGCCCACAAGCAGCAGGCTGGTGGCTTTGCTGCCCTCGAGGGCTTTCTCTGTCCCCTTGTCGATATGTATCTCTCCTTTGGCAAAGCCTTCGGAGTGGGCAATCCATTTCTTTACGCTGCTGACGCTCTTCTTCCCCGGCACAAAGAAGGTGCACACCTCCGTGCTTCCTTCTTCCATCAAAGAGGGGAGGATGTTCTCCCTCTTGCCGTTGGCAATGATTACGGCTATGCCCTCGTCTGCCACCTTGCGGGCAATGGCGCATTTCGTCAGCATGCCTCCGCGGCCAAACGACGATTTGTTGGTGTGCACGTACTCGCTGAGGTCCTCTGCCTTGCCGTCCACCCGGGGTATCACTCTTGCCTCGGGGTCGGAGGGGTTGCCGCTATAGATGCCGTCCACGTTGCTGAGTATGACGAGTGCATCCATGCCCATCATCGTGGCGATGAGCCCCGAGAGCTCGTCGTTGTCGGTAAACATCAGCTCCGTAACGGATATGGTGTCGTTCTCGTTGACAATGGGTATGACCCCGTTCTCCAGCATCACGTCCATGCAATGCTTCTGGTTGAGGTAGTGCGAGCGACTGCCAAAGCTCTCCTTCGTGGTGAGCACCTGTCCGCAGGCTATCTTATGCTCGCGAAACAGCTCGAAGTAACGATTGATAAGCTTGGCTTGCCCCACGGCGGAGTAGAGCTGGCGGGCTGATACGGCGTCGAGCTTCTTTCCGGGCTTCACCTCGCTGCGCCCCGAGGCAACAGCTCCGGAGGATATCAGCACCACCTCCATGCCCCCGCGGCGAAGCTCAGCCACCTGGTCCACCAATGCCGACATGCGGGTGACATCCAGTGAACCGTCGCGCCTTGTCAGCACGTTGCTACCTATCTTTACCGCTATACGCGAAAATCGGTATGCCATTTTTTCTATTTCTTCTTATCGTTGTCTCTAATCTCCACGCGGCGAATCTTTCCGCTGATGGTCTTGGGCAGTTCCTTCACGAACTCCACCACACGGGGGTATTTATACGGAGCAGTGACCCTCTTCACGTGGTCCTGTAGCTCCTTCACCAAAGCCTCGTCGGCACGTTCGCTATATTCTTTTGCGAGTACGATGGTGGCTTTCACCACCTGTCCTCTTATCTCGTCGGGTACACCCGTGATGGCGCACTCCACCACTGCCGGGTGGGTCATCAATGCACTCTCCACCTCAAACGGGCCGATGCGATAGCCCGAGCTCTTTATCACGTCGTCGGTACGGCCCACAAACCACAGGTATCCGTCCTCGTCGCGCCAAGCCACGTCGCCCGTATAATATATGCCGTCGTGCCAAGCATCGTGCGTCAGCTCCGGAGCACGGTAGTATTCCTTAAACAATCCCAGAGGCTTGCCTTTGTCGGTGTGGATAACAATCTGTCCCTGCTCGCCGTCTTCGGCACGTGTGCCGTCGCCGCGGATAAGGTCCACGTCGTATTGCGGGTTAGGCATACCCATCGACCCTGGCTTGGGCTTCATCCACGGGAAGGTGGCAACCGTCAGGGTTGTCTCCGTCTGCCCGAATCCTTCCATCAGTTTGATGCCGGTGAGGCGATGGAAAGCCTCAAACACGGCGGGGTTGAGTGCCTCGCCGGCTATGGTGCAATACTCAAGGGATGAGAGGTCGTATTTCGTGAGGTCCTCGCGTATAAGAAAGCGGAAGATTGTTGGGGGAGCACACAGGGAGGTTATCTTGTAGTCCTGTATCATCTTCAGCATGTCGGCGGGGGTGAACTTCTCGTGGTCGTAGACAAACACCGTTGCCCCGGCAATCCACTGCCCGTAGAGCTTGCCCCATACAGCCTTGCCCCATCCCGTGTCGGCAATGGTGAGATGCAGGCTGTCGCGATGGAGGTTATGCCAGAAGCATCCCGTGGCGATATGTCCCAAGGGGTAGGTGAAGTCGTGTGCCACCATCTTGGGGTTACCCGTTGTGCCGGAGGTGAAATACATCAGCGAGATGTCGTCGTTGCTGTTGGGATGCGTGGGGCGCACAAACGGCGCTGCATTCTCTATGCCTTTATGGAAGTCCTCAAAGCCTTCGGGCACAAGCGGACCGACGGATACCAGCTTCTCGATGCTGGGCGACTCCGGCAGGGCGTCCAAGACGTGGCGCGTGATAATCTCCTCGCCGGCGCATACTATCATCTTGATGTCGGCAGCACGGTTGCGGTATACAATATCTTTCTTTGTCAAGAGGTGGGTTGCCGGGATGACCACTGCCCCAAGCTTGTGGAGGGCAATGATGGAAAACCAGAACTCATACCTGCGCTTCAGAATGAGCATCACCATGTCGCCGTGACCGATGCCGAGTGACTGGAAATACGACGCCGTCATGTCGGTATACCGCTTCATGTCTGCAAAGGTGAAGTCGATATGCTCGCCGTGGTCGTTGGTCCAACACATGGCCTTCTTGTCCGGCTCTTCCTTTGCCCATGCGTCCACCACGTCGTATCCGAAGTTGAAGTTCTCGGGCACCTTTATCTTGAAGTTCTCTCTGAAATCCTCCTGCGAGGCGAAGCTCGTTTGATTCAAAAATCTCTCTAACATAATTCTCTTCTCCCTTATGTTTTATAGAATGATGGCAAGGAAACATACCTTCTCGTCGTCCAAGGCTTTCATGCCGTGGGGCTGCCCCGAATCGAAGTATATGCTGTCTCCCTCCTCCAATATCAAATCCTTGTTGTTTATCCTAAGAAGCAAACGCCCACGGAGCACAAGGTTGTATTCCTGACCCGGATGCGAATTGAGATACACCGGATGGTCTTCCTCCGTGGGGTGCACGGTCACCAAAAACGGGTCGGCTCTCCGTCCTTGGAAGCCTGCCGCCAACGACTGGTACTTGTATGCCTTGGTGCGCTCCACTGCCACACCCTTACCCTTTCGCGTGATGAAGTAGGTGTTCATCTTCGGCTCGTCGCCAAACATCAATGTGGTGAGCTCCACACCGTAGGCTTGCGAGATACGGTGAAGAAGGCTGACGGAGATATCCGTCTTGCCGCTCTCAAGCTCTATATACTGCTCCGTGGTGAGACCGCATACTTTGGCAATCTCCTCGGGACTTATCTCCAGGGCATCGCGCAGCCCCGACAGACGCTGGGCAATCTGTTTTATCTGTTCGTTCATATCCTTGGGGGTTTTTGTTGTTATGTTGCCCCAAAGGTATGTATAATCCGTAAAAAACGGATAACCCTCCCTCAGGGGAACGCCCCCATACTTCCCGGCGTGGCATGGCAAAGTCTGGTGTTGTGGTAGTGAGCGTGGAAGGCGAGAAGGCTGTTAAAGCTATCGTTAAGTAACCATTATCAAAGTAGATAATTTCTCTGAAGCCCCTCCATGACATGCATGGCGGGGTGGTGGCGGAGGACGTATTGCGTCCGTGGAACGGATTTCACGCAGTAAAGTTTGGCTTTCTCGGGGAAAGACTTCATATTTGTCCATCTCATTAATGTCTCATGCAAAAACAAAAGGAACTATGACTGTCATTCAGGTTACATCAAAGGAATTCCGGGAGAAGCCGGCCTCTGTGTTTGCTCTCGCCGACGAAGGAAACAATGTGGTGATAAAGCGTAGAGGAAAGGTTTCGTATATGCTGATACCGGTATCCGGCGATGATTTGATGCTCTCACCGGAGCTTGAGAAAAGACTCGAAGAGGGCCGCAGACAGTATCGGGAGGGTAATGTCACAACCTGCTCCACAAAAGAAGAACTTAATGGTTTCCTTGATTCGCTTTGAGAATGTATAGGATTGAATTCACTCCGGCGGCGGTACGTTCTGTGTCGAAGTACAAGAAATCGAACCCCGTGCCATTGCAAAAAACTCGTCAAACTGCTCAACGAGCTCATGGAGCATCCGAGAACAGGGACGGGGCATCCCGAGCCGCTCAAATCGGGCGATTCGGTGACATACTCCAGAAGAATATCAAAAAACGACCGTCTGATATACGATATATATGAAGAAAAGGTCACTGTGCTGGTCTTGGTCGTAGAGGGGCATTACAACGATAAATAATCTTCCCGCCTCTGTTGTCACTCCGGCTTTTTCCGTATTACTCCATTACCATTATATATATATGTCATCCCCGTGTTATGACAGGCGGGGTGCGGAAAGTTGCAAACTATCGGGCGGGGGAGGGCAAAAGTGTGAGATGTGTAAGGTAACGGGGGTGTTTTGTTGATAATTGAAAGGAAAAGCGAGATTTTTCTTTTAATTTCTTTGTCGGTACGAATTGTTGTAATACATTTGCGGCGTCAAAAACAGACGGAAAATGATGAACAGCGTGTTGCATATTATTCTCGTGGTGGTCCTACTAATTATTGGCAGGTAAGGGAGAATGGTGTGAAAGTGTTGCGAAATCAGTAAATAGAATTTTTTGAAGCCGTTCTCCCACGAAGGAGAGGGGCTTTTTTATTGAGATAAGACAAACAAAGAAAAAGAAGAAAGGGAGAGAGATGAAGAATCCGTTGAGAAGTTCGTATAGCACCGAGGGACGTCGCATGGCAGGCGCCAGGGCATTGTGGCGCGCTTGCGGCATGAAGGAAGAGCAGTTGGGCCGTCCGGTTATAGCCATTGTGAATTCGTTCACGCAGTTTGTGCCGGGGCATGTGCACCTTCACGAGATAGGTCAGAAGGTGAAGGAAGAGATAGAGAAGCTGGGCTGCTTTGCTGCCGAGTTCGACACCATAGCCATCGACGACGGCATAGCCATGGGTCACGACGGGATGCTCTATTCCCTGCCCTCGAGGGATATCATTGCCGACAGCGTGGAGTACATGGTGAATGCTCATAAGGCAGACGCGATGGTGTGCATCAGCAACTGCGACAAGATAACACCGGGAATGATGATGGCAGCCATGAGGCTCAACATCCCTACGATATTTGTCTCCGGCGGACCAATGGAGGCAGGCAACCTCAACGGCCGGGCTCTCGACCTTATCGACGCCATGATAGAGGCGGCAGACGAGAGTGTTAGCGATGAGCAGGTGGCAGAGGTGGAGCGCAGGGCATGCCCCACATGCGGATGCTGCTCGGGAATGTTTACCGCCAACTCAATGAACTGCCTTACCGAGGCAATAGGATTGTCGCTTCCGGGCAACGGCACGGTGGTGGCAACGCATGTCAACCGCGCACAACTCTTCCGTAAGGCGGCGCAGAAGATAGTGGAGAATGCCTACAAATATTATCGCGACGGCGACGAGAGCGTGTTGCCCCGCAGCATAGCTACCCGCGAGGCGTTCCTCAACGCCATGACGCTCGACATCGCCATGGGCGGTTCCACCAATACGGTGCTCCACCTCCTTGCTGTGGCAAACGAGGCTGAGGCAGACTTCACGATGAAGGATATCGATATCCTCTCGCGCAAGACACCTGTGATATGTAAGGTGGCGCCGAGCTGCAGCTACCATGTGGAGGACGTTAACCGTGCCGGCGGCGTTATGGGTATAATGAACGAGCTGGCAAAGGCAGGCTTGGTGGACACCTCTGTCAAGCGCGTTGACTCCCTCACATTGGGCGAGGCAATAGAGGAATACAGCATCACTTCGGATAAGATATCCGAGGAGGCAATGGTATTGTATAAGAGTGCCCCGGCATGCAGGCACAACCTTGTGCTCGGCTCGCAGGAGAACTACTATAAGACATTGGATACCGACCGCGAGGAAGGATGTATCCGCGACGTGGAGCATGCCTACGTGAAAGACGGAGGCTTGGCTGTGCTCTACGGCAATATTGCTCAAGACGGCTGCGTGGTGAAGACGGCAGGAGTGGACGAGAGTATCTTCCGCTTCTCAGGTCCCGCAAAGGTGTTCGACTCGCAGGACTCAGCCTGTGAGGGTATCCTTGGCGGCAAGGTGGTAGCCGGCGACGTGGTGGTGATAACCTACGAAGGTCCCAAGGGCGGACCGGGCATGCAGGAGATGCTCTACCCCACATCATATATAAAGAGTCGCCACCTCGGCAAGGAGTGCGCCTTGATTACCGACGGACGATTCTCTGGCGGTACCTCCGGCCTCTCCATCGGACATATATCTCCCGAGGCAGCTGCCGGCGGAGCAATCGGACTGGTGAAGGACGGCGACATAATTGAGATAGATATCCCCCAAAGAAAGATAAGCGTACGCCTTAGCGACGAAGAGCTGGCTGAGCGCCGCAAAGAGGAAGAGGCTCGCGGCAAGGATGCCTTCACCCCGCCAATGCGTAAGCGTACGGTGTCGAAGGCACTGAGGGCATACGCCAATATGGTTGCCTCGGCAGACAAGGGTGGAGTAAGAATAATATAATAATGATTGTATGGAGAAGCAGAAGATAACGGGCGCGGAGGCTTTGCTGAAGGCATTGATAGCCGAGGGGGTGGATACCATCTTCGGTTACCCGGGAGGAACCATCGTACCGGTGTTTGATGCCTTGTACGACCACAGGGATGAGCTTAAGCATATCCTTGTGCGCCACGAGCAAGGTGCCACGCATGCCGCCGAGGGTTATGCCCGCGTGTCGGGCAAGGTGGGCGTCTGCATTGTGACAAGCGGACCGGGTGCCACCAACACCATCACCGGCATTGCCGATGCCATGATTGACAGCACCCCGATAGTGGTGATAGCCGGACAGGTGGGCACGGCGTTCCTGGGCAGCGATGCCTTTCAGGAAGTCGACCTCGTGGGCATCACTCAGCCTATATCGAAGTGGAGCTACCAGATACGCCGTGCCGAGGACGTGGCATGGGCAGTGGCAAGAGCTTTCTATATTGCCGGTAGCGGTCGCCCCGGACCTGTGGTGCTCGACTTTGCCAAGAACGCTCAGGTGGAGAAAACGACCTACAGCCCCGTGAAGATTGATTTCATCCGCAGCTATGTGCCGGTGCCCGACACCGACGAGCAGTCGTTGAAGGATGCGGCGGCACTGATAAACGCCTCCAAGCGCCCATTGGTGCTGGTGGGACAGGGAGTGGAGCTTGGCGGCGCCCAAGAGGAGCTGATGAGCTTTGTGGAGAAAGCCGACCTGCCTTGCGGATGCACGCTTCTGGGACTTTCTGCCCTCGCTTCTTCTCATCCGTTGAACAAAGGCATGCTGGGCATGCACGGCAACCTGGGACCTAACGTCAAGACCAACGAGAGCGATGTCATCATCGCCGTGGGTATGCGCTTCGACGACCGCGTGACGGGCAACCTTGCCACCTATGCCAAGCAGGCAAAGATTATACACCTCGACATCGACCCTTCGGAGATAAACAAGAACGTGAAGGTGGACGTGGCTGTGCTGGGTAACTGTAAGGACACCTTAAAGAGGCTCACCGAGCTTGTCAGCCCCGCGTCGCATAAGGAATGGAACGACAGCTTCCGCGCCCTTGAAGAGAAGGAAGAGAGGGAGGTGATAGAAAAAGAGATACACCCCAAGGATGGCCCCATCCGCATGGGAGAGGTGGTGCGCATGGTGAGCGATGCGGCGCACAACGAGGCAGTGCTGGTGACCGACGTGGGTCAGAACCAGATGATGTCTGCCCGCTATTTCCGCTACAGCAAGAAGCGCAGCATAGTGACCTCCGGCGGACTGGGTACGATGGGCTATGGCCTCCCGGCAGCCATAGGCGCCACCTTTGGCGCTCCGGACCGCGTGGTATGTGCCTTTATGGGCGACGGCGGACTGCAGATGAGCATCCACGAGCTGGGCACGGTGATGGAGCAGGGGGCAAAGGTGAAGATTGTGGTGCTCAACAACAACTACCTTGGCAATGTGCGCCAGTGGCAAGCCTTGTTCTACAATCACCGCTATTCGTTCACGCCGATGATGAACCCCGACTACATACAGATAGCTTCAGCCTATCATATACCCGGCGAGAGGGTGCTGAAGAGAGAAAACCTAAGGCCTGCCATCGAGAGGATGCTTGCTGCCCCGGGAGCATATCTCTTGGAGGTATGCGTCATTGAGGAGGGCAACGTGTTGCCCATGACTCCTCCGGGAAATTCCGTAAACGAGATGTTGTTGGAATGTTAACTCATGGAATATATGGATAAGACATTATACACATTGATTGTCTACTCGGAGAACATTGCCGGTCTGCTCAACCAGATTACCGCCGTGTTTACCCGCAGGCAAATCAATATCGAGAGCCTCAACGTATCGGCTTCGAGCATCAACGGTGTACACAAATACACCATCACGGCATGGAGCGACGAGGAGAGCATAAAGAATGTGGTGAAGCAGATAGAGAAGAAGGTGGAGGTCATCCAGGCCCACTATTACGTGGACGACGAGATATTCCAACACGAGGTGGCGCTCTATAAGCTCTCCACCGCCGAGTTTCAGCAGACCCCGCAGGCGTCGAAGGTGATACGTCTCTACAACGCCCGCATAGTGGAGGTGAACCCCGTCTACAGCATAGTGGAGAAGTCGGGCATGAGCGAAGAGATAACCTCGCTCTTCAACGAGCTTCAGGGGATGAACTGCCTCCTTCAGTTTGTGCGCTCGGGCCGCATAGCCATCACCAAGAGCCGTGTGGAGCGTGTGAGCGAGTATCTCAACAAGCGGGAGGCGAAACACGACGAACTAAAATGAGTCTTTGTGTGAGATGGAGAACTTAGACGAGAAGACAAGCAGTTGCACCTACGAGGCGGACACCTTCCACCTCGACTTCACCGGACATCTTACCCTCAGCGTGCTGGGCAACGAGATGCTCAACTGTGCCGACGCCCACTCCGAGAGTCGCGGCTTTGGCATAGCGGAGCTCAACGAGAACCATTACACATGGGTGCTCTCGCGCCTTGCCATCGAGATGAAACGCATGCCGCGCCAGTATGAGAGGTACAAGATTATCACTTGGGTGGAGAATGTCTACCGCCTGTTTACCGACCGCAACTTCGAGGTGGTGGCCGAGAGTGGCGAGGTGCTGGGTTATGCGCGCAGCATCTGGGCGATGATAAACGTAGAGACCCGCAAGCCGGCAGACCTCTTGACGCTCCACGAGGGTAAAATCAACGACTATATCAGCGACCGTCCTTGCCCCATCAGTCGCCCTTCGCGGGTGAAGGTGAATGCCCCGGAGCCCGTGCGCAGCCTTGAGATGCGTTATAGCGACATCGACATCAACGGCCACGTGAACAGCGTGAAATACATCGAACACATCCTTGACCTCTTCCCCGTGGACATGTTCCAAGGGAAGCATCTGAAGCGGTTCGAGATTGCATACATCATGGAGAGCTATTTTGGCGACACCCTCTCGTTCTTCCGTGAGAAGACCGGGGAGGATGAATATGATATAGAGATACGGAAGAACGGGGCTGAACCCGTCTGCCGTTCGAAAGTGATATTTGAATGAATTATTAATAATGGCCGCGGCATGGGCTGCGGCAGCTAAAAACAACTAATTAAAATGGCAGTAATAAATTTTGGCGGTGTTGACGAGAACGTAGTTACCCGCGATGAGTTTCCATTGGAAAAGGCGAGAGAGGTATTGAAAAACGAGACAATCGCAGTTATCGGCTACGGCGTGCAAGGTCCGGGTCAGAGCCTTAACCTTCGCGACAATGGCTTCAACGTGATTGTTGGCCAGCGTAAGGGTGGCAAGACATGGGATAAGGCAGTTGCCGACGGATGGGTACCGGGAGAAACCCTGTTTGAGATAGAGGAAGCATGCGAAAGAGGTACCATCATTCAGTATCTTCTCTCCGACGCTGCTCAGATTGAGGTTTGGCCGCGTATCAAGAAGTATATGACAGCCGGCAAGGCTCTCTATTTCTCTCACGGCTTTGGTATCACCTACAAGGAGCGTACTCACATCATTCCTCCTTCCGATATCGATGTTATCATGATTGCCCCCAAGGGTTCGGGTACGTCGCTTCGTCGTATGTTCCTTCAGGGCCGAGGCTTGAACTCGAGCTACGCCATCTTCCAGGATGCTACGGGTAAGGCTTGGGACCGTGTTATTGCCCTCGGTATTGGTGTTGGTTCGGGCTATCTGTTCGAGACAACCTTCAAGAAGGAAGTTTACTCCGACCTTACCGGCGAGCGCGGTACATTGATGGGTGCTATCCAGGGATTGCTCCTTGCACAGTATGAGACACTGCGCGAGAACGGTCACGACCCCTCGGAAGCTTTCAACGAAACGGTTGAGGAGCTCACGCAGTCGCTTATGCCTCTGTTTGCCGAGAACGGTATGGACTGGATGTATGCCAACTGCTCTACCACGGCTCAGCGTGGTGCCCTTGACTGGATGGGCCCGTTCCACGATGCAACCAAGCCGGTGTTCGAGAAACTGTATAAGGAAGTGGCTTGCGGCAACGAGGCTCAGCGTTCAATCGACACGAACAGCAAGCCCAACTACCGTGAGGGCCTGAACAAAGAGCTGGCTGCACTCCGCGACAGTGAAATGTGGCGCACGGGTGCTGTGGTTCGTAAGCTCCGTCCGGAGAATAACTAAAACAACACTACCCCGCGAGTCTTCGCGGGGTAGATGCTTTAAAGCAATTCCATCGCGCGCCGCCGCGGGATAGAATCGACAGCAAGCAATTCCATCGCGCGCCGCCGCGGGATAGAATCGACAGCAAACAATTCCATCGCGCGCCGCCGCGGGATAGAATCGACAGCAAACAATGAAGACAAAATAAGAAGAAAGAGACAATGTCAGACAGATTATTCATTTTCGACACCACGTTGCGCGACGGAGAGCAGGTGCCGGGATGCCAATTGAACAGCGTAGAGAAGATTCAAGTGGCACGAGCACTCGAAGGACTGGGTGTAGATGTGATTGAGGCAGGTTTCCCGGTATCGAGTCCGGGCGACTTCAACAGTGTGGTTGAGATATCCAAAGCCGTTACGTGGCCTACCGTCTGCGCCTTGACACGCGCCGTAGAGAAGGACATAGACGTGGCTGCCGACGCCCTCAAGTATGCCAAACGGGGGCGCATACATACAGGTATAGGCACATCCGACTATCATATCCGCTATAAGTTCAACTCCAACCAAGAGGAGATACTTGAGAGGGCCATAGCTGCCACCCGATATGCAAAGAAATACGTGGAGGACGTGGAGTTCTACTGCGAAGATGCCGGTCGCACCGACAACGAGTATCTGGCACGTGTGGTTGAGGCGGTAATCAAAGCCGGGGCAACGGTGGTCAACATCCCCGACACAACGGGCTACTGCCTGCCGGACGAATACGGTGCAAAGATTAAATATCTGATGGAGCATGTCGACGGCATCCACAACGCCGTTATTTCCACACACTGCCACAACGACCTCGGCATGGCAACAGCCAACACCGTGGAGGGCGTACTCAACGGGGCACGCCAGGTGGAGGTCACCATCAACGGCATAGGCGAACGTGCCGGCAATACCTCGCTCGAAGAGGTGGCAATGATTTTCCGCAGCCACAAGGAGCGCAACATAGAGACCAACATCAACACAACAAAGATATACGGCATGAGCCGCATGGTGTCGAGCCTGATGAACATGCCGGTGCAGCCCAACAAGGCCATCGTGGGGCGCAACGCCTTTGCCCACTCGTCGGGGATACACCAAGACGGTGTGCTTAAGAACCGCGAGAGCTACGAGATTATCGACCCCAAGGACGTGGGTATCGACGACAATGCCATAGTGCTTACCGCCCGTAGCGGACGTGCCGCCCTGAAACATCGTCTCAACATATTGGGCGTGGAGCTCAACCAAGAGAAGATAGACAAGGTATACGAGGAGTTCCTCAAGCTGGCAGACCGCAAGAAAGACATCAACGACGACGATATACTCATGCTTGCGGGCAAAGACCGCACGGCAATGCACCGCATCAAGCTGGATTACCTTCAGGTGACCTCCGGCGTGGGCCTCAAGCCCGTTGCCAGCGTATGCCTGGATATCTCGGGCGAGAAGTTCGAGGCTGCTGCCGCGGGCAACGGTCCCGTCGACGCCGCCATCAAAGCTGTGAAGATGATTATCCACCGCACCATGACCATCCGCGAGTTCCTCATCCAAGCCATCAACAAGGGGAGCGACGATATGGGTAAGGTGCATATGCAGGTGGAATACGAAGGCAACCGCTACTACGGCTTTGCTGCCAACACCGACATCATTGCCGCATCGGTTGAAGCTTTCATCGATGCCATCAACAAGTTTGTAAAGTAACAACATCATAACCCCTACTGTAATGAGCAAGACATTATTCGAGAAGATTTGGGAGAAGCATGTGGTGGATACCTTGGCGGACGGAACGATACAACTCTACATCGACCGCCTCTATTGCCACGAAGTAACCAGTCCGCAGGCTTTTGCCGGACTGCGTGAGCGCGGACTGAAGCCTTTCCGTCCGCAGCAGATAACCTGCATGCCCGACCATAACATACCTACGATGCACCAAGACCAACCCATACAAGACCCCGTGTCGCGCAACCAGGTGGATACCCTGGAGAAGAACGCACGCGACTTCGGGCTCACTTACTACGGTCTAAGGCATCCCAAGAACGGCATCATCCACGTGGTGGGGCCCGAGACGGGACTCACGCAGCCGGGCATGACCATCGTGTGTGGCGACTCTCACACCTCCACCCACGGAGCCATGGGCGCCATCGCCTTCGGTATAGGTACCAGCGAGGTGGAGATGACCTTGGCTACGCAGTGCATCATGCAGCGCAAGCCCAAGACCATGCGCATCACCATCGACGGTAAGCTGCGCCGGGGCGTGACGGCAAAAGACATCGCCCTCTATATCATCAGCCGCATGACGACGGGCGGTGCCACGGGCTATTTCGTTGAATATGCCGGCGAGGCCATTCGCAACACCACGATGGAGGAGCGCCTCACCATCTGCAACCTCTCCATCGAGATGGGTGCCCGCGGCGGCATGATTGCCCCCGACGAGGTGACCTTCAAATATCTCAAGGACCGCGAGGCTGCCCCGCGCGGTGAGGCTTGGGAGAAGAAGCTCAAGGAGTGGCGCAATCTGTATAGCGACCCCGACGCCAAGTTCGACAAAGAGATACTCTTCCACGCCGAAGACATTGAGCCGATGGTGACCTACGGCACCAACCCGGGAATGGGCATGGGTATCCGCGAGAGCATACCTACGATGGACAGCATCGACGAGGCAGGGCGCATATCGTTCCAAAAGTCGCTCAACTATATGGGCTTCACCCCGGGTGAACACGTGCTGGGCAAGAAGATTGACTACGTATTCCTCGGGAGCTGCACCAACGGCCGCATAGAGGACTTCCGCGCCTTCGCATCCTTGGTGAAGGGACGGAAGAAAGCCGACGGCGTGGTTGCATGGCTGGTGCCCGGAAGCTGGCAGGTGGAACGCCAGATTCGCGCCGAGGGACTCGACAAGATATTCCTTGAGGCAGGCTTCGAGCTGCGTCAGCCGGGTTGCTCGGCATGCCTTGCAATGAACGAAGACAAGGTGCCGGCAGGCAAGTATGCCGTGTCGACCTCCAACCGTAACTTCGAAGGACGTCAGGGGCCGGGCGCACGTACCATCCTGGCAGGCCCGCTGGTGGCTGCCGCCGCTGCCGTGACAGGCAAGATTACCGACCCCCGCGAACTGATGTAAGCAACAACTAATCCATAAGACGAATCAAATGAAAGAGAAATTCAATATACTGACATCTACCTGTGTCCCCCTCCCTCTGGAGAATGTGGACACGGACCAGATTATCCCCGCCCGTTTCCTCAAGGCCACGACGCGTGAGGGCTTTGGCGACAATCTTTTCCGCGACTGGCGCTACGACAAGGCAGGGAACCTGAACCCCGACTTCGTGCTTAACAAGGGCATCTATAAGGGCGAGATACTTGTTGCAGGGAAGAACTTCGGCAGCGGCTCGAGCCGCGAGCATGCCGCATGGGCCATTGCCGGCTACGGCTTCCGCGTGGTGGTGAGCAGCTTCTTTGCCGACATCTTCAAAAACAACTCCATGAACAACGGTATCGTGCCTGTTGTGGTGTCGCCGGGGTTCCTTGCCGAGGTGTTTGCCTCCATAGCTTCCGACCCTAAGGCTACGCTTACCGTTGACCTGCCCGCGCAGACCGTCACCAACAATGCCACGGGTCATAGCGAGCATTTCGATATCAATGCCTACAAGAAAGACTGCCTCATGGGCGGTCTCGACGACATCGACTATCTGCTTGCCAACAAATCGAAGATTGAAGCCTACGAGGCTTCGCGCGACAACGCCTAAGAAAGGGATGCTATGGTAGAGATAATGGACACGACCCTTCGTGACGGGGAACAGACATCGGGTGTCTCCTTCACTGCCCACGAGAAGCTCAACATCACGCAGATGTTGCTGGGCGACCTCGGGGTGAACCGTGTGGAGATAGCCTCTGCCCGCGTGTCGGACGGAGAGTTCGAAGCCGTGAAGCGGGTGGTGGCATGGGCTGAGCGCACCGGCAACCTACCAAAGCTCGAGGTGCTCGGCTTTGTGGACGGCTCAACATCGCTCAACTGGATTGAAGCCACCGGCTGCCGCGTGATGAACCTCCTCTGCAAGGGCTCCTTCCGTCACGTGACCGAGCAGCTGGGCAAACAGCCCGAGCAACATATCGCCGACATCCGTGAGGTGGTGACGATGGCCATGGAGAAGAACATAGAGGTCAATCTCTATCTCGAGGACTGGTCGAACGGCATCATGCATTCGCCCGACTATGTGTTCCACCTCATCGACTCGCTTGGCGACCTGCCCATACGCCGCTTTATGCTCCCCGACACCTTGGGGATACTTAACCCGGAGAACACCTACGACTATTGCCTGAAGATGATTGAGCGCTACCCCGCGTTGCACTTCGACTTTCATGCCCACAACGACTACGACCTGGCGGTGGCAAACGTCTTCTCCGCCGTGAGGGCAGGGATACATGGAGTGCACACCACCATCAACGGCCTTGGCGAGAGGGCAGGCAACGCGCCGCTCAGCAGTGTCATTGCCGTGATAAAAGACCAACTCGGAGAAAAGACATCGGTGAGGGAGGAGCGCATCAACGCTGCGAGCCGCTTGGTGGAGACCTACTCTGGCATACATATCGCCCCCAACTGCCCCGTCATCGGTGAGCATGTGTTTACTCAATGTGCAGGCGTGCATGCCGACGGCGACAGCAAGAATAATCTCTACTTCAACGACCTTATGCCCGAACGCTTCGGGCGCGTCCGCGAATATGCCTTGGGCAAGACTTCCGGCAAGGCCAACATACGCATGAACCTCGAAGCCCTCGGCATCGACGTCGACGATGAGGCGATGCGCAAGGTTACCGAGCGTATCATCGAGCTGGGCGACAAGAAAGAGATGGTTACAGTGGAGGACCTTCCTTATATCATCAACGATGTGCTCCACCACGACACCATGGCGGACCAGCGCATACGACTCTTGAACTACTCGCTATCCTTGGCGCAAGGCCTGAGGCCCGTCGCCACGCTGAAGATAGAGATAGACGGCGAGGCATACGAGCAGTCGGCTTCGGGCGACGGACAATACGACGCCTTTGTGCGTGCCCTTCGCAAGATATATTCCGACATGGGTCGTCCGTTCCCCATGCTTACCAACTACTCCGTGAGTATCCCGCCGGGTGGGCGCACCGATGCCTTTGTGCAGACCATCATCAGCTGGAACTATGCCGGGGTGGACTTCAAGACAAGCGGCCTTGACGCCGACCAGACGGAGGCAGCCATCAAGGCCACGCTGAAAATGCTGAACAAAATAGAACAACAATAAGAAAGAACATTTATAAGCTATGAGTAAGAAATTGAATATTGCCGTGCTTCCCGGCGACGGGATTGGTCCCGAGATTTCCGCTGTGGGAGTGGACGTGATGACGGCTGTGTGCCAAAAATTCTCTCACGAGGTGCACTACGAATATGCCCTTTGCGGGGCAGATGCCATCGACAAGGTGGGCGACCCGTTCCCCGAAGAGACATATCAGATATGCAAGGCTGCCGACGCCGTGCTCTTCTCTGCCGTGGGTGACCCCAAGTTCGACAACAACCCCGGAGCAAAGGTGCGCCCCGAGCAAGGACTCCTTGCCATGCGCAAGCGCTTGGGACTGTTTGCCAACATTCGCCCCGTGCAGACCTTCGCTTGTCTGCTTCACAAATCACCCCTAAGGGCTGAGCTGGTGAAGGGTGCCGACTTCCTCTGCATCCGCGAGCTTACGGGAGGTATGTATTTCGGCGAGAAATATCAGGACAACGACAAGGCATACGATACCAATATGTATACCCGTCCGGAGATTGAACGTATCCTCAAGGTGGGCTTCGAGTACGCCATGCGTCGCCGCCGTCACCTCACCGTGGTGGACAAGGCAAACGTCTTGGCTTCGTCGCGCCTCTGGAGACAGATAGCCCAAGAGATGGCACCTAAATATCCGGAGGTGACAACCGACTATATGTACGTGGACAACGCCGCCATGCGTATGATTCAGGAACCGACGTTCTTCGACGTGATGGTGACGGAGAATACCTTTGGCGATATCCTCACCGACGAGGGCTCGTGCATAAGCGGGTCGATGGGACTGCTGCCGTCGGCTTCCACGGGCGAGGGCACACCGGTGTTTGAGCCTATCCACGGCTCATGGCCTCAGGCCAAGGGCAAGAACATTGCCAACCCTCTTGCGCAAATCCTTTCCGTTGCCATGCTGTTCGAGTATTTCGACATGAAGGAAGAGGGCGCCCTGGTGCGCCGGGCAGTGGATGCCTCCTTGGATGCCTCGGTACGTACGCCGGAGATTCAGACCGAAGGCGGAGCACACTACGGCACACGCGAAGTAGGCGCCTGGATAGTGGACTACATAAAGAAAGCTTGAAGCAATAAAAAACAGAAAGAAAAGCCCCGGTGGACAAATCCCCCCGGGGCTTTCCTCTTTTCCGACCCCCGTCGAAACCCTCGCCCATCCCACGGAAATGCCTTCGACGTCCGTCAAAACCCTCGCCGAGCCCACGGAAACGCTTTCGACCTCCGTCGAAACCATCGCCGAGCCCACGGAAATACTTTCGACGTCCGTCGAAACCTTCACCGAGCACACGGAGATGCCTTCGACCCCCGTCGCACCCTTCGCCGAGCCCACGGAGATACTTTCGACGCCCGTCGAAACCATCACGGAGCGCTCAGAGATGCTTCCATAGTGCTTTTGTCCTTTCCCACGTTTCCGTTTCATTATGCGATTCCCGAGGACATGGCCTCGGGAATGACAGCGAACGGGGAGGGCGGGTGTGCGGGAGGGTCGGTTGTTTGTAATGCTGTTATAACGGCATTTTAATGTTGTTCAAACGGCGTTTGGGCGAGGAAAAAATAAGGGGTAAAACCAAGCGCTTTACCCCCTATCCTTATTGTCGTGTGGACACTACTTATTTCACCTTCTTCCAGTCGCTCAAATCCTGAGGATTCTCAATGATGGAAGGTATCTTCTCGAAAATCTTCTTGATGCGGTCCATGTCGAACTTAGTGGAGCGGTCGTAGTAGTAGATACCGTTCTTCTCCTGTTCAACGTCGGTGAGCTGCGTGTAGCAGAAGCCTACCACATGCTTGCAAGCCTTGAGGGCATCGATTTGTTTCTCAAGGATGGTGTAGAAGTCCTCGATATTGTCGATGTTGTTGCCATAACCCCAAGAATTGGCGCGCTCAGACTCTTTAATCCAAGGCAGACCGCCGAACTCGTCAACCATATAAGGTTGTCCGTTGTATTTGGCGAGGAACTCCTTGGCAGGCTGGTTACGATACGGCTCAACACCCGGCTTGATGGTGTGGTGCTCAATCAAGTCTTTTGCTTCGCGTGAATAGTCGTGAACCGACCAGATATCAGTCTTGATGTGACCGTCGCCACTGGCATCGTTGATAGGACGTGTCGGGTCAACAGCCTTTGTGTGGTTGTATACGTCGTTCATGAAACGAACATAAGCACCCTCGCGGCATCCCCAAGTCTCGTTGAACGGAGTCCAGGTAACGATAGACGGGTGGTTGCGGTCGCGCTCCACGATGTCGAGCCATTCGGAGATGAGGTTACGAGCAGCCAGGTCGTCGTTCTCGTTGAGGCACCAGTTGTCGAACTCGCCCCAAGTGAGGTAACCCAGTTTGTCTGCCCAATAGTGGAAACGTTCTTCAAACACTTTCTGATGGAGGCGTGCGCCATTGAAGCCGGCAGCCTTACTCATCTCGATGTCTTTCTTCAGGGCCTCGTCGCTCGGTGCTGTCCATACGCCGTCGGGATAGAAACCTTGGTCGAGCACCAGGCGCTGGAAGTAAGGCTGGTTGTTGAGGTAGAAGTAACCGTTGGCGATATGTACCTTACGCATTCCGGCGTACGACTTCACTTCGTCCACCACGTTGCCGCTCTTGTCCTTCACGGTGTAAACCAAGTCGTAGAGGAATGGCGATTCGGGGCTCCATAGCTTGAGGTTCTTTATCGGCAATACCACGATGTTTTCGTTGCAGGCGTTCACCGTCTTCTGGGCAACCACCTTTCCGCCGTCGAGCATCTTTACCGTAAGAGTGTTGTCCATCGACTCGTTATAGAAAGAAGGACGAACAACCAGCTGCTTCTGGTCGATATCAGGAGTGGCAACAACTTGGCGCAGTCCGCACGGAGCAACGGGCTCCATCCATACCGTCTGCCATATACCGGTGGTACGGGTGTAGGAGCAACCGTAGGAGTTGAACTGTGTGCTCTGCTTACCACCGGGCTGCTTGCCGCCGCGGAGGTCGTCGTTGACACATACAACGAGGTTGACAGTGCGTCCGGGAACAGCAAACTTGGTGATGTCGACAGCAAACGAAGAACTGGAGCCGAAGTGTTGTGCTACAAACTTACCGTCGATGTAGATGGTTGTCTCGTAGTCGGAGGCACCGAAGTTGAGCATCACGTTCCTACCCTGCCAGTCGGCTGGCACGGTAAGCAGGCGGTGATACCAGATGCTGTTGATGAAGTCTTTGTGCTCAACGCCGCTGAGCTTGCTCTCGGGGCAGAAAGGCACGATGATTTTCCCGTCGAAGCCTTGCGATTTGTTGTAGCCCTGCTGTTTGCCTGAGCGGCCGAAGTCGAAGGTATACGACCATTTGCCGTTGAGGTTCTGCCAAGTGGAGCGTTCGAACTGCGGACGCGGATATTCCGCGCGCGGAGTCTGAGCCTTGGCTTGTTGCGTACCTAATGCGAACAGAGCGCATGCGGCGCAAACGATTGTTGCTTTGAATAAGTTTTTCATGCTTGTTGTTTTTAGTTGTTTTAAAATGGTATTATGTGAGCAAATGTAGCCTTTTTCCGCTACATACCATGTCTATGACGGGAATAAAAACGGGGGCGATGCTACCCGGGGAATGAAGAGGGTTATTTGGTGAGCTTCATCAGCTCCTCGATGACGGCATTGTCGTAGCCCATCTCTTGGGCCTTGAGAAAGTCTTGCGAGGCAGATGCCTTCTCGTATTGTGCGAGTTTCACCTTGCCCCTGAGCACGTAGATGGATGCTCCGGGGGTGCCTTCCACGAACACCTTGTTGATATCCGCCATGGCACGTGAGTTCTTGCCCATCATGAAGTAGAGGTCGGCGCGACCCTCATACAATACCATGTCGTGAGGCATCTGGTCGATGAGGTAGTTGAAGATGCGTTCGCTCTCGGTGTAGTTGCCTCGCATCTTCTCCAATATGGCATGGCCCAGGCGGGCGCGGACCGATTTCTCGTTAATCTCGAGTATGCGGTCGAAGTCCTGCTCCGCCCACATGAAGTTTTTCTTCTGTACATAAATCAACCCGCGGCAATAGAGTGCCTCCTCGTTCTTGGGTGCGGCAATGAGGAGGGCGTTATAGTCGCTTAGCGCCTTGTCGGTCTCGCCCAGCTCGGAGTAGAGCGAGGCACGGTTTTCAAGGATGGTGGGGTTGTCGGGGTGCCCGCTCAATGCGGCGGAGTAGGAGGTGAGGGCTTCCTGAAGCTTGCCCTGACGGCGCTGTATGCTGCCGAGGTTGGTCAGCAAGGCGTAGTTCATGGGGTTGCCAGGCTCCTTGCGCATGGCAGCCTTGAGGCTCTCCTCGGCGGATACGAGGTCGTCTTTCTCAATGAAATCGTAGCTCTTGTCGATAAGTTCTTCGTAGGTCTGCGCCCCGGCAGAGATGGAAATCAAGAGGGCGGCTAAAAGGGTCAGGAGTCTCATTATATATATGTGTGTATTCGTTTTTGTTTTCGGTGTAAAGCTACGCAAATATCCCTTCCTACAGTCGGTTTAAAAAGAATTTATACCTTTGCCACACTTTATAAGAGACATGGGCGGCGTTCCCTTTGCCGCCCGTTGTCAACAAAGTGGGTGGAATTTTTCATTTCAAAAACTATAGGTATGATATTATTGGAAGAATTGGCCCTTGGCTCAAAGCTTGAGGGTATTGTTGGTTCGCTGCTCGAGCACGGCGGACATCTGGGTTGGACGCTTATCAAGGCAGCCCTCGTATTTTTTATAGGTCGCTACATCGTAAGGTTGATAAACAAGATAGTGCGCCGCGTATTGGAGAGGCACGACTTTGAGCCTTCTTTGAAGACCTTCCTCGGGAGCATGGTGAATGTGCTCTTGATGGTGCTCTTGATAATCTCCGTTGTAGGTGCGCTGGGCATTCAGACAACATCCTTCGCTGCACTGCTCGCCTCTGCCGGCGTTGCTGTAGGTATGGCTCTCAGCGGCAACCTCTCGAACTTCGCAGGCGGATTGATTATCCTTCTCTTCAAGCCCTTCAAGATTGGTGACTACATCTCAGCTCAAGGCACGGAAGGTACGGTGCGCGCAATCCAAATCTTCCACACCATATTGCTTACGGTGGACAACAAAGACGTATATATCCCCAACGGCTCGCTCAGTAGCGGCGTCATCGTCAATGTGGGTAAAGAATCTACACGTCGTGTGGACTGGACTTTCGGAGTGGACTATGGTAGCGACTACGAGAGAGTGAAAACGGTGATTGAGTCGGTTCTCTCTGCCGACAAACGTGTGCTCACCAGTCCGGCTCCCTTCATTGCCCTCGGCGAGTTGGCAGACAACAGCGTTAACATCACGGTACGTGTGTGGGTCAAGACAGCAGACTATTGGGATGTGTTCTTCGATACCAACAAGGCCATCTATGCACGGTTCAACACCGAAGGCATCGGCTTCCCTTACCCGCAGCTTACGGTACATCAGGCAAAGGACTAAATCCTTCCGGCCTTCAAGAGTTCAGGCGGTCTACGGTTTTCACACCCTTGACCGCCTTTATTTTTTTTACCAGCATATTGAGGGCAATGGTATCCTTCACGAGCACGGCAAAGTTGCCCTGAAATATTCCGTCAACGGAGTCGATGTTCAGTGAACGCAAGGTGGCACCCTCTTCCTTTCCGATAACCGAGGTGATGTTGGTCACGATGGTGATATCGTCGCGCCCCACCACTCTCAGGGTCACAACATATCCTCCCGCGCTCTTCCCGCTCCAGCGTGCCTGGATGATGCGGTAGCCAAAGCGGCTGAACATCTCCTGTGCATTGGGGCAGTCCAAGCGGTGTATTTTTATCCCCTGCGTCGACACGAAGCCGAATACCTCGTCGCCATAGATGGGGTTACAGCATTTCGCCAGCTTGTATTCAATGCCGGTGAGGTTCTTGTCGATAACCAGCACGTCTTTCCCCGCAGATATCTCCTCCACCTCGGTGGTGGTGATATATTCCCCTGCGCTGCGCACCTCCGAGTGTTCGCCGGGCTCGGTCTCCTTCTTCACAAACTCCTGATACTCGTCGATGACGTCGTTGGCCTCCATCCTTTCTTCCGCCAACTCGATGTAGAAGTCGGTGACGGTCTTGAATCCCTTCTTCTTTATGTAGCGCATGAGGTATGCCTCGTCCACCTCAATCTTTCTGTTCTTGAACCTGCGGCGTAGCATCTCCTTGGCAAAGTCCACTGCCTTGGCTGTCTCCTCCCTCAGTGCCTGCTTGATTTTGACGCGTGCCTTGGAGGTGACAACAATGTTCAGCCAGTCGCGCTTGGGGCTCTGCGACGGGGAGGTCACCACCGACACCGTGTCGCCGTTGCGCAGTTCGTATTTGATGGGCACATTCTTGCCGTTGACCTTGGCGGAGACGCATTTGCAGCCCAGGTTGGAGTGTATGGCGAACGCAAAGTCGAGCACCGTGGCTCCCTTTGCCAGCTTTATCAGTTCGCCCGTCGGCGTGAACACATATATCTCGTCCTTATAGAGGTCCATCTTGAAGTCCTGCATCAAGTCGAGCGGACTGCCGCTCTTCTCCTCCAAGGCTGTGCGCACGTTGTTGAGGAATTCGTCGAGTCCGCTTTCTGCCTTCACCCCCTTATATTTCCAGTGGGCAGCAAGTCCGCGCTCCGCTATCTCGTCCATCCTGCGCGTGCGTATCTGCACCTCCACCCACCGGTTTTGCGGCCCCATGACCGTGATGTGGAGACTCTCGTAGCCGTTGGTCTTGGGGATGGATATCCAGTCTTTCATCCTATTGGGGTTGGGCTGATACATGTCGGTGATGATGGAATAGACCTGCCAACACTCCGAGCGTTCCTTCT
The DNA here is from genome assembly GCA_963629885.1 of Anaerobutyricum sp. Classification (GTDB taxonomy): domain Bacteria; phylum Bacteroidota; class Bacteroidia; order Bacteroidales; family Tannerellaceae; genus Parabacteroides. The sequence goes on along the minus strand of CAVGKO010000003.1, from coordinate 1,183 downwards.
CGGGCGGCGTGTCGAGAATGATACGTATGGCAAACAAATCGTATATGCCTTCGAACTCAATCTTCTGCTTCTTCAGCTTGTTGTTGATGGAGTGGATTGACTTGGTGCGCCCCTTGATGTCGAACTTAAGCCCCACCTCTTTCAGCTTCTTCTCGATGGGGGCAATAAACTCGGCTATGTAGCGGTCGCGCGAGCGTTTCGTCTCGTTGAGCTTGCGCTTGATGAAGTCGTATTGCTTATGGTCGGTATACTTTAGCGAGAGGTCCTCAAGTTCACTCTTTATATTATATAGCCCTAGCCTATGGGCAAGCGGCGCATAGAGGTAGGAGGCCTCCGTTGCCAGCTTCAGTCGGTCACTTTCCTTCAGCTGCTTGCCAAGGCGCATCAAGCAGAGCCTGTCGGCAATGGTGATGAGGATGACCCTCACGTCTTCGGCAAACTGAAACAACAGATGGTGGAAGTTCTCGGAGTTGACGGCTGTGTTGCGCGTATAGAGGTCGGCTGTACGAATCAACCTGCGGATGATAAGCGTCACGTCGGCATCGAAGGTCTGCTCCACCTCTTCCAATGTGATGGCATTCTTCTGCACCGGGCGAAAGAGTAGGAGGGCAATGACGGAGGTCCGCTTGAGCCCTATCTCCGTGGTGGCTATCAAGGCTGTGTTGATGTTGCGGATAAGTCCGTTGATGCCGTTGCTGTCTCTCCCATAGCAGTCGAGCGCAACAACCCGTTGCATCAAAGCCCGCATCTTGGGTATGTCTTCTTTCTGAAGAAAAGAATAGAGGCTGCGCAGCAACTGTCGGTATTTCGAAAAGAATTCCTTCCGCTCGTCGTCTGTAAAGAATGGTTGTGTGTCCATAGTTGGGTATTCGTACTTTTTCGTAAAAGTATCTTTTTTCTTGGAGACAAATATAATTCTGTAGGTATTTTTATACATTTGCGAGAGGCATGGAAGGAAAGACCCATTGCCCCAAGAAAAAACAACAAAAACAAAATACCATGTTAAACGCAAACGATTTGAAACAACTCTCCGACAAAGGCATCACTCCCCAACAGATAGAAGAACAGCTCTCGCGCTTTTCCTCTGGGTTCCCCTTCTTGGAGATTGTGGCTTCGGCTTCGGTGGAGAAGGGTATCAAGGTTATAAGCGAGAAAGAGAAGGCTGCCTTTATGGAAGCATGGG
>CAVGKO010000002.1:0-32913 GCA_963629885.1 Anaerobutyricum sp. | reverse complement strand
CAACACAGCTGAGTTTGTTAAGGAAAACAACGAGCCTATCAAGGTTATCGGTTATGCTGACAAGAAGACCGGTACAAGTGCTTACAACATGCAGCTTTCTGAGAAACGTGCAAGAGCCGTTGCTAAGGAGTTGATTGAGAAGTACGGTGTTTCTTCTAACCAGATTACTATCGAATATCATGGTTCAGACGAACAGCCTTATAGCGAGAACAACTGGAACCGTGTTGTTATCATGCGTGCAAACAAGAAATAATACGAATTCATAATTTGAAAAAGGCTGTGCATTAAGGTGCGCAGCCTTTTTTATTGCACAAGAATATTCATTACTTTTGCGAAATCTTAGAACACGGGGTTATGACATTCGACAAAAAACACGGTTATCTTATCCAGTGGCTAACAGGAATAGGGGATTTGATTGTTCTTAATCTGTCGTTCTTTGCAGTCTACGGCGGACTGGACGTGTTTTATACAAAAGCATTGTCGCATAACCTACGGGAAGTGCTCCTGCTGCTCAACTTCTGTTATTTCTTCTCACTCTATTTCGTGCCCATGAGGTTGCATGGGTCGGTCATTTTCATCGACAAGGTTGTTCAGAAGGCCTTTTCGCTGGTTTCCATACTGATGTTTTTGTTTGCCACCTGTCTTATATTCCTAAATCTTGGCGACGCGGCGGCAACGTTTCTGATTGTCTTCTATCTTGTAACGATTATAGCCTTCACGCTTTGGAGGGTCTTGGTGCGTGTCACCCTGAAGATGTATCGAAGGAAAGGTCATAACTTCAAGCGCATCATCATTGTTGGAGCCGGTAAGAACGGTATGGAGCTGTATAAGGTCATGAAAGACGACCTTGCGTACGGCTTCAATGTATTGGGCTTTTTTGATGACAACTTGTCACTAAGGAATGTGTTGCCCAACTATCTTGGCATGACACATGAGGTGGAGGACTATGCTTTGGCCAACGATGTGGACGAGATTTATTGCACTTTGCCGGGTACGCAGGACGAGAAAATCCTGCGCATGATAAACTTTGCAGAGAAGCATATGATACATTTCTACATCGTTCCCGAGTTCTACAGAAACATCAAGAAGAGCTTGGTGATGGAGATGATGGAGTATGTGCCGCTCTTGGCAATACGTCGCGAGCCGTTGCAGGCGGCATACAACCGTGCTCTGAAGAGGTCGTTCGACATTGTTTTCTCGTTGGCAGTCTTGCTGACAATTTATCCGATATTGTATGTCATTGTCGGAACGTTGATAAAGATAACTTCTCCCGGTCCGATATTCTTCAAGCAGAAGAGAACGGGCTTGTATGGCCAGGAGTTCGATTGCTATAAGTTTCGCACCATGTGTGTGAACGACGAGGCAGACGAATTGCAGGCTGTGAAAGACGACCCGCGCAAGACGCGCATAGGTGATTTCCTGCGTCGCACCAACTTGGACGAGTTTCCTCAGTTTTGGAACGTGCTGAAGGGAGATATGTCGGTGGTTGGTCCACGTCCGCATATGTTGAAGCATACCGAATTGTATTCGGCTCTTATCGACAAGTATATGGTGCGCCATTTGGTGAAGCCCGGCGTTACGGGATGGGCGCAGGTGACCGGCTATAGAGGTGAGACAAAGACCTTGGAGCAGATGGAAGGTCGCGTCAAGAGAGATGTGTGGTATATCGAGAACTGGACGTTTTTCTTGGACTTGAAGATAATAGTGGTGACGGTCATCAATATGTGGAGGGGCGAGAAGAACGCCTACTAACCGATGGGAAGGATATTAGCAATTGATTATGGGCGCAAGCGGACCGGCATAGCGGTGACCGACACTTTGCAGATGATTGCCGGAGGTTTGACCACGGTGCCGAGCGGTGAACTTGTTGGTTGGCTGACAAACTATGTATCGAAAGAGCCTGTTGAGAGGTTTGTGGTAGGCTTGCCGAAACAGATGAACAACGAACCTTCGGAAAACATGAAATACGTGGAGGCGTTTGTTGCGCAACTGAAGAAGGCGCTTCCGGATATCCCGGTGGAATATTATGATGAGAGGTTTACCTCAGTCATGGCGCATAGGGCAATGATTGATGGGGGATTGAAGAAGAAAAAGAGACAAGACAAAGGATTGGTGGACGAAATAAGTGCCGTCATCATCCTGCAGTCGTATATGGAGAACAAAAAATATCAGTTATAAGGAATATGATTTTACCCGTGTATTTGTATGGACAGCCGGTGCTGAGAAAGGTTGCCGAAGAGGTGCCCGGCAATTATCCGGACCTAAAGAAGTTGGTGTCGGATATGTTCGATACCATGTATAATGCCGACGGAGTGGGCTTGGCTGCCCCGCAGGTTGGCTTGTCGATACGTCTGTTGGTGATTGACGCAGATGTGCTGAAGGACGATTTCCCCGAGTGCAAAGGTTTCAAGAGGGCGATGGTCAACCCCGAGATTGTGGAGCGAAGCGAGGAGGAGATAGCCTTGGAGGAAGGCTGCTTGAGTCTGCCGGGCATACACGAGAAGGTGTCGCGCGCGGCAAAGATTCGCGTGAAATATCTGGACGAAAACCTTCAGGAGCACGAGGAGACGGCAGAAGGCTTTGCCGCCCGCGTTGTGCAGCACGAGTACGAGCATCTTGAGGGCCATGTCTTCACTGACAATATTTCTGCCATCCGTCGTCAGCTGAATAAAGGCAAATTCAACAGCATTATCAAAGGAACAGCCCGCTGCTCGTATAGAGCGAAGGCCGTTGGTAAGTAAAATCAAAAAAAACGGCGTCATCCCGTCCGGGGCATGGCGTCAGAGCTTTAGGATAGAAGTACGAGAGAGAAAAACAATAGTGGAAGTCCGCTTTCTTGCCCCGCGAGCCATTCGCGAAGGAGGAAAGTGGACTTTTTTTATTCTCCCCAATCCTCGCGAAACCATCGGAGCGCTCCGAAAGTATCACCCGGAGAAGAACAAACCATCGGAGCACTCCGAAAGTATCGCCCGAAGAAGTACAAACTTTCGGAGCACTCCGAAAATATCACCCGAAGAAGTACAAACTTTCGGAGCACTTCAAAAGTATCGCTCGGAGAAGAACAAACTATTGAAGCACTTCAAAAGTATCGCTCGAAGAAGAACAAACTATTGAAGCACTTCAAAAGTATCACCCGAAGAAGAACAAACTATTGAAGCACTTCAAAAGTATCACCCGGAGAAGAACAAACTATTGAAGCACTTCAAAAGTATCACCCGGAGAAGAACAAACTTTCGAAGTACTTCAAAAGTTTCGCTCGGAGAAGGACAAACTTTCGAAGCACTTCAAAAGTATCGCTCGGAGAAGAACAAACTATTGAAGCACTTCAAAAGTATCACCCGAAGAAGGACAAACTATTGAAGCACTTCAAAAGTTTTGCCCGGAGGAATCAAAAGCAAAGAAGTTGGATTCCTTGTGCCGTGTGCGGCGGGGGAGGCTGTCGTTTGGGTCGGAGGCTCCATTGTGGGTCAGAGCATGCTAAATCGGCGGTTTTTGCGTACTTTTGTGCTCAGGATAAAACAAAAAACAATGCCATTAAACTTACAGAAAAACTTACCGGCCATAGAACTCCTCAAGAAGGAACATATTTTTGTGATGGACTCTCTCAGAGCATCAACGCAAGACATTCGCCCGCTGCGGGTGGTGGTGCTCAACCTCATGCCATTGAAGATAACGACGGAGACGGACCTTATCCGCCTTTTGAGTAATACGCCATTGCAGGTGGAGCTCCATTTCATGAAGATAAAGGGCCACACGCCTAAGAATACGCCCATCGAACATATGAAAGCCTTCTATAAGGACTTCGACGAGATAGGAAAAGACTATTACGACGGTATGATTATCACCGGTGCGCCGGTGGAGCAGATGCCCTTCGAGGAAGTTGGTTATTGGGATGAAGTGAAGGGTATTTTCGACTGGGCACGTACGCATGTGACCTCCACATTATATATCTGTTGGGCTGCTCAGGCGGGGTTGTATCATTTCTATGGTGTGCCCAAGTATGCGCTTCCGGCAAAGATGTTCGGAGTGTTCCGCCATACTCTTCGCGAACCTTATCTGCCTATCTTCCGCGGGTTCGACGACGAGTTTTATGTGCCCCACAGCCGCCATACGGAGATTCGTCGCGACGACATACTGAAGGTGCCCGAACTTTCGTTGCTCTCCGAGAGCGAGGAGTCGGGGGTATATATGGTGATGTCGCGCGGAGGACGTGAGTTCTATATCACCGGCCATTCGGAGTATTCGCCCTACACGCTCAACGACGAGTATATACGCGACAAGAACAAGGGCCTCCCCATTACGATACCTCACAACTACTATCGCAACAACGACCCTGCCCAGGGACCTGTTGTGCGTTGGAGGAGCCATGCCAATCTGCTTTTCACCAACTGGCTGAACTATTACGTCTACCAAGAGACGCCGTTCAACATCGAAGACATCAAGAATCTTGGAGATTTGTAAGAACCCGATGACACGCATGCCTGCAAGAAAGATAGAGCTGCTTGCTCCGGCAAAAGACCTTAACTGCGGCATTGAAGCCATAAGGCATGGCGCCGATGCCGTGTATATCGGTGCGCCCAAGTTTGGTGCGCGCTCTGCTGCCGGCAACTCTACAGACGACATACATTCACTCTGCGAATATGCGCATCTCTATGGCGTACGCATCTATGTTGCCTTGAACACCATCCTTCTTAAGGAGGAGCTCCCGGAGGCAGAGAGGCTGATATGGGAGATGTATCAAGCCGGCGCCGATGCCTTGATTGTTCAGGATATGGGGATAACCCGTCTCCACCTTCCGCCCATACCGCTGCATGCCAGCACGCAGACCGACAACCGCACGGTGGAGAAGGTACGCTTCATGGAGGCAGCGGGGTTCACGCAGGTTGTCTTGGCACGTGAGCTGTCGCTCCACGAGATACGCGAGATAGCCAACAACACGAATGTGGCGCTGGAGGTGTTTGTGCACGGTGCCCTTTGCGTCAGCTATAGCGGACAGTGCTACTTGAGTGCCGCGATGTGTGGCAGAAGTGCCAATAGGGGAGAGTGCGCCCAGTGGTGCCGACTGCCCTACACGATGGTGGATGCCGACGGGAGGGAGATTGTGCGTGGCAAGCATCTGCTGTCGCTTAAAGATATGAACCGCTCCGAGGAGTTGGAGGCATTGCTCGATGCCGGTGTCTCGTCGCTGAAGATTGAGGGGCGGCTCAAGGATGTCTCATACGTGAAGAACGTGACAGCCTACTACAGAAAGAAACTTGATGCAATCTTTTCGCGTCGCGAGGAATATTGCCGTGCGTCGCAGGGAGAGAGCAGATATACCTTCGAGCCTTCGGCTAAGAAGAGCTTCAACCGCGGGTTTACATCCTTCTTCCTCCATGGAAGGGATAAGAACATCACGGCTTTCGACACGCCCAAGTCGCTGGGCGAACCCGTCGGGACGGTGAAAGAGATAAAGGGACGTTCGTTCACCGTGGCAGGCATTGAGCCGCTCAACAACGGCGACGGACTGACGTTCTTCAACAGCCGTGGCGAGCTGGAGGGCTTCCGCGTGAATAAGGTGGAGGCAAATCGCGTTTTTCCGCTCGACATGCCGGACATAAAGCCCAAGACTCCTCTCTATCGCAACTACGACCAAGCTCTCGAGAAGCTTCTCTCGAAGCCCTCTGCCGAGCGTCGGCTGAAAGCAAAGATGGAGTTTTTGGACAACCCCTTTGGCTTTACGCTGGTGATGGAGGACGAAACGGGGGCACGCGTGATGATTGCCGAGCCCTTCAACAAGGAACTTGCCCGTGGTGACCAAGCCGACAATATCCGCCGGCAGCTTTCAAAGCTTGGAAACACGCCATTTGAGGTGGCGAGCGTGGAGATAAAGATGGCGGAAAACTGGTTTGTTCCCTCGTCCCTTCTTGCGGAGCTACGACGAAAGGCGGTGGAGAAGATGCTCAAGGCTCACGTCATACGCTATGCCAAGGAATCCTCTCGCGGGCAGAAAGAAGAGATGCCGTATCCCGAACGCCGGCTGACTTATCTTGGTAATGTGTCGAACCCCCTGGCTGTGGCCTTCTACAAGGCACACGGGGTGGAGACTATCGACGAAGCTTTCGAGCTTAAACCTTTGGAGGACGTACCGCTGATGTTCTCGCGTCATTGTCTGCGCTTCAGCATGGGATGGTGCCCCGTGCATCAGAAAGGGAAGTCACCCTTCAAAGAACCTTACTACCTTATATATAAAAACAACCGGCTCCGCCTGCAGTTCGACTGCAAACATTGCCGGATGTTGATATATAGGGCTTCTTTTTAGTCTTATTGGATGCCTCGCTCGCGTAGGCGCTGTTGCCATCGCCAAGCGGAGAGCAGAGTGTCGGCCAAGGTCTCTTTGGCTGTCCATCCCAATACCTTGTTGGCACGTTCAGGGTTAGCCCATACCTTCTCGATGTCACCCTCGCGGCGACCCACAATCTTATGGGGCACCTTCACGCCGGTAGCCTTCTCAAAGGTGTCGACAAGCTCCAACACCGAAACACCCCGTCCGGTACCAAGGTTGAAGTATTCCACGTTCTCTTTCGTCTTGCCACCCAGCATACGGTCCATAGCAATCACGTGTGCCTTTGCAAGGTCCACCACATTGATGTAGTCGCGTATACAAGAGCCGTCGGGAGTGTTGTAATCGTCACCAAAGATGCTTAGCTCCTTGCGGATGCCGATGGCTGTCTGCGTGAGATAAGGAATCAGATTCTGAGGAACACCATTGGGCAACTCGCCAATCTCTGCGCTCGGATGAGCACCGATGGGGTTGAAGTAGCGCAAGATGATGCTCTTGAACGGAGCATTTGCGTGGATGGTGTCGCGGATAATCTCTTCGTTAATCTGCTTGGTGTTGCCATAAGGAGATGCGGCAGGTTTTATCGGCGCGTCTTCCGTTACCGGCAGGTTCTCCAAATCGGGCTGCCCGTAGACTGTGCATGAAGAAGAAAATACTATGCCCTCGATACCAAACTCGGGCATAAGCTCAAGGAGGTTGACAAGCGTCACGATGTTGTTGCGATAGTACTTCAATGGCTGCTGCACCGACTCGCCCACAGCCTTGCTCGCTGCGAAGAGAATGATGCCGTTGATACCCGGATGCGCCTTCAACGCCTCACGAGTGCCTTCCTTGTCTTTCAAGTCGAGCTTCACAAACTCCGGACGGATGCCGGTAATCTTTTCGATACCGTCCAACACCTCGATGTTGGAGTTCGACAAATCGTCGATAATCAACACCTCATAGCCTGCGTTTTGAAGCTCCACCGTTGTGTGCGAACCGATGTATCCGGTTCCGCCTGCCACCAAGATTTTCTTTTTCATATGCTGCCTCTTCTTTTTAAAATCAAACGATACCTGAGAATCCCATGAATGCCATTGCCAACAGACCGGCTGTTATCAATGCAATAGGGGTTCCTTTCATTCCTTCGGGGATACGTGTCAACGAGAGTTGCTCTCTGATACCCGCAAAGATGATTAATGCCAACGCAAAGCCCACGGCAATGGAGAAAGCATATACCACAGATTCCAACAGGTTATACTGCTTCTGGATGACCTGAATGGCAACACCCAACACGCAGCAGTTTGTTGTGATAAGCGGCAAGAATACTCCCAGGGCCTGATAGAGGGCGGGAGAGACCTTCTTAAGGATAATCTCCACCATCTGAACCAATGCGGCAATAATCAGGATGAAACTGATGGTCTGCATGAAGCCCAGACCAAACACGTCGAGCACATATTTCTGTACGAGGAACGTAACAAGCGTTGCTATGGTAAGCACGAAAGCAACGGCTGCTCCCATACCCATTGCCGTATCAACCTTCTTGGATACACCCAAGAACGGACATATACCCAAGAACTGCGACAACACAACGTTGTTGACAAATACGGCGGCTATAAATATCAATATATATTCCATGTCTTTCGTTTTTTAATGTCAGGCTTTACGCAATTTGTTTACAATGGCAATGAGGTATCCCAGCACGATGAATCCACCCGGTGCCAATACGAAAATCAGCGAGCCATACTGCTCGGGTATTATCGTTGTGCTGAAAAGTTTGCCTGTTCCAAGCAACTCACGTGTGGCACCAAGAAGTGTAAGCGCCATGGTGAAACCAAGTCCTATGCCCAATCCGTCGAATGCCGAAGGAATCACTCCGTTCTTGGCAGCAAAAGCTTCTGCACGTCCGAGAACGATACAATTTACCACGATAAGCGGAATGAACAGTCCCAAGCTGGCATACAGCGCCGGGACGAATGCTTCCATACACATCTGCACTACCGTAACGAAGGTTGCGATAATAACGATGTATCCGGGGATACGTACCATATCAGGAATGAGATTCTTCATGGCAGAGATTGCCATGTTGGAACAAATCAACACAAACATGGTTGCAAGTCCCATACTCATACCGTTCAAAGCCGAAGAGGTTGTTCCAAGAGTTGGACACATACCCAACAGAAGAACAAATGTCGGGTTCTCTTTGATAATACCGTTTATCAATATCTTAAGATTACTCATTGTCGTTTCCTCCCTCCTTAGTGTTAGTGGTTGCACCGGTCACTCCGTCGGTGCCCGAGAATGCGCTGTATGAGCGGTTCACGGCATCCAAAAATGCACGGCTGGTGATGGTTGCAGCTGTGATGGCGTCCACGTCGCCACCGTCTTTGGTGACTTTCAGCGGTCCGCTTGTCAAATCGCGCCCCAACACGCTTTGTTTGTTTTTGTCTGTGCTAAACCATTCCTGCATCTTGGCACCGAGACCCGGTGTCTCTGAATGCTGCAATACGGAATAGTTCAACAGCTTTCCTTCTTTGTCGAATCCTACGATTACTCGTATCTCTCCGCTGAAACCCTTCTGGGTGTTGCCTTCAACTGCTGCTCCCACAAACTCTCCGTCTTTCTTTGCCGGATAGATTTTCAGCGAGTCGCCCTCGGATACGGCAGCCATATAAGCTTCTTCCGACGGCTTGTTGTTGAATTCCGGAGTAACAGCCTTGATTGCAGCCTCCAGCGTAGCAGCCTTGGATGCGGCAATCGGACCAACGGTATACATATTCACTCCCGCCAATATGGCTCCTGCCGCCACACAAATGATGGTAAGCGACAAAAACATATTCGGTAATGTTGATTTTAGTTTTGCCATGCTTATTTCCCTCCAAAATGTTTAGGTTTGACATAACTGTTGATTAGCGGGGTGAAGGCATTCATGATAAGGATGGCAAACGACATACCTTCGGGATAAGAACCGAACAAACGGATTACCGTAGTCAGTATACCGATACCAACGCCATATACTATCATTCCGCATTTACTCATAGGAGATGTTACATAGTCGGTAGCCATAAAGATGGCGCCGAGCATCAATCCTCCCGACAGCAGGTGGATAAACGGACTTGCATACTGGGCGGGGTTGACCAAATGCATGATGCCGGTAAACACAAAGACTGTAGCCAGAATGGAAACCGGGATATGCCAGGTGATAATCTTTCTCCACAACATGAAACACAAGCCAAGGAGCAATGCCAAGGCACTAACCTCACCAAGGCTACCACCCATCTTACCACACAGCATCTCGACCAACGTCGGCAGTTTGTCGAAAGCGCCTTCGTTTATCAAAGTAAGCACTGTGGCTCCCGTTGTTGCGTCGGTGTAAGCCGTCATCTGCCCAACCTCCGGCCATGTTGTCATCTGTGCCGGGAAAGAAATCAACAAGAACACACGACCCACCAAGGCGGGGTTGAAGATGTTGTTGCCAAGTCCGCCAAACGACATCTTACCAATGCCGATGGCAGCCAATGCACCGATAATGATAATCCATACAGGCAGGTTTGTCGGCAGGTTGAACGCCAACAAGACACCGGTAAGGATGGCTGAACCGTCGCATATGGTCGGCTCCTTTTTCATCAGAAATTTCTGAATCAGATATTCAAAGAGAACGCAGGCGGCAACCGATGTGGCTGTAACAATCAGCGCTCCCAGTCCGAAGAAATAAAGGGATACCAAGAAAGCCGGAACAAGGGCAATCAGTACACCATACATATTCTTGCTTATGCTGTCGCCACCGTGGATATGGGGCGACGGAGATACTATTAAACTATTTTCCATATTGCTCTGTTTTTATGACTTTCGTGCCCGAATGATTCCCATTACTTTTCCTTTGCCCTGACGGACGTAATCCAAAAGCGGACGGTTGGCCGGACAGGTATAACTACAAGAACCGCATTCGATGCAGTCGGTGATATGATTCTTCTCTGCCAAATCCCATGATTTAAACTCGGTGGCAGTCATCAGTAGAGTAGGGTTGAGCCCCATAGGACAAACACTCACACATTTGGCACAGCGGATGCAATTGTGCACTGGCTTGCGCACTGACTCTTCCTTAGTCATCAGCAATACGCCACTGCTGCCTTTGGTGACGGGTACCTCAGGAGTAACCAAAGCCTTACCCATCATTGGGCCACCGCCGATAATCTTGCCGGTGTTCTCGGGGATGCCGCCCGCAGCCTCAATCAATGCGCTTATGGGGGTACCGATACGTACCAAGAAGTTCGACGGGTTGGCAACAGCCTTACCCGTTACGGTAACGACGCGCTCGAACAACGGCTTGTTTTTCATCACTGCCTCGTATACCGCGTAAGCCGTACCAACGTTCTGCACAACAGCGCCGGCAGAGATAGGCAGGGCTCCGCTCTTTACCTGGCGGCGGATTACTGCGTCGATAAGTTGCTTCTCGCCTCCTTGTGGGTATTTCATCTTCAGAGGCATGATTTCAATGCCCTTATATCCTTGCGACAGTTTCTGCATTTGTGCGATGGCGTCAGGCTTGTTGTTCTCGATACCTATCACGGCTCTCGTTACACCAACGGCCTTCATCAGCAATGTGACGCCAACCAGAATCTGCTCACTCTTTTCCATCATCAGCGAATGGTCGGATGTGAGATACGGCTCGCATTCAACAGCGTTGATAATTACAATCTCTGCCTTGCTTCCGGGAGGGGGCATCAGTTTCACCTGAGTAGGGAAGGTGGCACCGCCCAAACCAACAATGCCGGCTGCGGCAATCTTGTCAACAATCTCTTTTGGTGAGAGCGTGCATTCTTTTACAAGCTCTTCGCTACGGTCGATAGACTCTTCCCATTCATCGCCTTCCACATCAATATAGATTGCGGGGCGACGATATCCGCTTGCATCCACCACGCTGTCTATCTTGTTTACTTTGCCGGATACCGACGAATGGATATTTGCCGACACAAAACCTCCGGCCTTGGCGAGAAGCGTTCCGACTTTCACCGAGTCGCCTTTTCCAACCACTGTCTGAGCCGGAGCACCAATATGCTGGCTTAGCGGTATGATAACCTGCTTAGGCGCGGCCAGTTTGGTTATTTTCTTTCCGGCAGACAATTTATTCTCGGGGGGATGTATTCCTCCGATTCGAAATGTCCTTAGCATATTAAATTTGATTTATTGGATTTTTGTTTCTTCTGTTGTGTTTTTCTTGGAAGCAGCCTCTGCTGCGGGTGCTGCCTCAGTCTTCTCCTTGCGGGGCGGGAAATTGAGCTCGTGGATTGCTCCTGTCGGGCAAACGGCTACGCACTTGCGACACATGCGACATTTGTTGTAGTCGATGTAAGCCACGTTGTTTTCAACCGTGATGGCTTCGAAGGCACATTCCTTTGCGCACTTGCCACAGCCGATACAAGCGTTGATACAAGCCTTGCGGGCTACGGCTCCCTTGTCTTTGTTTACGCAGCTGACAAACACGCGGCGCGACTTGGGCCCCTTCTTGCGCAACTCGATAATGCTTTTCGGACATGCCTTTACGCAGGCACCGCACGATGTACACTTGTCTTCGTCAACTTCCGGAAGACCTGTCTCGGGATTGATATGGATGGCATCAAAACCACAAGCATCCACGCAATCGCCATAGCCGAGGCAACCAAACGTACAACCTGTCTCCCCTCCATACAACGAGGAGGCAATAGCGCAACTCTTTGTGCCATCGTAGTGGTTTGTGCGAGGGCGGGCCTTACAATTTCCGTTGCAACGTACAACGGCAACCATGGGCTCCGTGGCGGCAACCTCCATGCCAAGGATTTTAGCGACCTTACCCATTGTCTCGATTCCTCCAACTGGACAAAGCATCCCGTCCAAAGAGTCGGCCTTCACGCACGCAGCAGCGAATCCCCCGCAACCGGGATATCCGCAACCGCCACAATTGGCTCCGGGCAACACCTCTTGCACCTCGGCGATACGAGTGTCTTCGTGTACTTCAAACTTCTTGGAGATGGCATAGAGCAATACTGCTCCGATGGCTCCGATAGCTCCTAATGAAATAACGGTAATTAAAATCATGATATTTTCAATTAAGTTTTTTCAGGGTGAATATGAATTTTCTCTTTAGTTTGTCGCGCAAAAAATAAAGAACCAAGTAGTAGGGAACGAGTAATAACAGACCTACTAATCCGACGATTGTTTCGCTCCACTGCAAAGTGGTTCCAACCACAACGGAAGCGATTATAATAATTGAAGGAATAACGAAAGCCAGCAATACAGCCTCCAGCCCGAGCGAGGACTTGCTGCATAGCTCCACTTCTTCGTTTATATGGAACATTCCGGGGTTTGAGACGTACGCTTCAATAATCTTCTCCTTGCTCTCAGCCGAGCTACACATGCTCTTGGCATGGCAACCGGCGCAAGCCGACCGTTGAATGATACGGACGAGGACTCGATGGCCTTCTATCTTTTCAACTCTTCCACTGTGACAGACAATCTCACTCATAATTGCAATCCCGGCATAGCAAAACTGCGGCGAAAGTAAGGATTATTCGGATAAGATGTCGCGATTAACGAAGTTTATTGCAGAAATAATAGCTTTTTGCTTACCATTTGTAGTTGAAGCCAAAGCTCAACAGTTCGTTAATCTGCAGATAGGTGTCGAAGTCCTTGTTCTTGGTGATACCATCATCAAATCTAAGGTTCAGCGAGATGACGGTTGAGAAGAATCGGCTGATGGCCATCGTCAGTCGGTTTTCGAACTCTGCCTGTATACGCTGATAGTTGGTGTTGTAGTTCAGACGCGAATACCAGCTGACATTTCTGTTTATGTTGAACGTCATGGTTGCATTGATGGTTGAACCGAAGAGGCTCTGCTGATAGGGGTAAGTCTCGTCGGTGGCTTTCTTCTGGAAATGACGCGAGAGGTCGATATCCTTATCTATAGTGTAGACAAACGTGTATGCCAAGGGAGCTATATTGGCGGACAATATCAACGATTTGTGTTTGTTGTACACCTTGTTTAGGTCGTATTTCATACCAAGACCGACATTGACGCTGAACGGAGCAAGCAGACCGGAAAGTTTCAAATCCTGATTCTCGGCAAAACTGCTAAATATCTGTGTCTTGAACTCCATATCCAAAGTGTAGTACCAATTGCTGAATGCCTTGTAACCAAAGTTGCTGTAGATACGGGCAACATCATCACCCACCTTATAGTCGCGCAAGGTATCCTTCGGCGCGGTATAGAGGTTGTTCTTTATCTCAAGAGTGTTGGTGAACTTCACTTTGTCTTTGTTGTAGTTGTAGGTAAACAACTCGCGGTTCGTAAGGTTCAATGTGCTGACACCACCTTTATACCAGTTGGGGGAGATATAGTTTTGTGCAAACTGGAGCGAACTCTCGAAGTGCGACGTCCAATAGCGTCTTTCCGGGATGAACTTCACCAAGGCATCCACCTCGTTGACGTCGGCATTGCTTTCCACCTTAATCATTTCAGGCTGATAGGTCGGCTTCTTGATGGTTTTGGCAACCACCTTGTCTTGTGGCAAATCTCTCAATGAATAGCGTATGGATTGCGGGTAGTTTGTTTCCACATATCTATACATGCTGTCTTCAATCCCTTGCCTTAGCACTTGGGCTTGAAACAATGTATCTTCGATGAAGGGCTGGGGGATGTCCACCTTGTTTATCCACGCGTCTTTGTTGTAGTAGGTAACGGTGTCTGACAACAACTTCCCTTTGAACACGAACGGCAGGAACAAGGGGTTAACAATTATGGTATCTCTGAATGTAACATTGTTGCCGAATACGGTGGAAGCATCGCGAACATAGTGAGCCCAATAGAAAGCTTCTTCAGATAGTTCAACCTCGTCTTTGTCTACGAAGCGGAGCAAGTCTTCACTGGGTGAAACCGGCACGGAATACTGCTCGTTTTGTTTCTCAAATTGGTCACGCAGACTGACGATGTTGTCCAACTCCGGGTCGTCGATATCCATTTCTTCAGGAATGGTGTCTGTCTCTTCTTGCGGTTCTGCCGGCACTGCGCCGACGCTTATGATACGGTTCTCTTCTTGCGCCCAAACCAAACTTGTAAGTGATGAGAATAATAAAAGCAGAAGGAAATATCTCTTGAAAACCATAACCTATTTTGTTTTGTTACACGATGCGAAAGTAGATAAAAACCACATATGCGCCAATTTTTTCACATGATATAACACCTAACCAACGGGGCGGGGGAGTATGCATAGAAAAGCCCCTTTATGCTCGTTTGTCATAAGGGGCCTCTCAATTATAATGAAAGAAGTAATGTTATGCACCTGCATTCACCACAGGCTGAGTGTTGTCGTCGCTACAGAGCACCACAAGCAGGTTGCTCACCATGGCGGCTTTCTTCTCGTCGTCGAGCTTCACTATGTTTTCGTCGCTAAGCTTCTCGAGAGCCATCTTCACCATCGAGACGGCGCCTTCCACAATCTTACCTCTTGCGGCAATGATGGCCGAAGCTTGCTGGCGACGGAGCATCACGGCGGCTATTTCGGGGGCATAGGCAAGGTAGTTGATACGTGCTTCCACCACCTCTATTCCTGCCATGGCAAGACGTTCGTCGATGCGTGCCTCAAGTTCTTTGTTGATTTCGTCGCTGCCGTCGCGGAGGGTTATCTGGTTGCCATCGCTGTCGTCCTCGGCATCGTAGGCGTACTGTCCTGCCACCTGACGGAGGGCGGCGTCGGCTTGTATGTGCACAAAGCTACCCAGCATATCCATAATTTGGGCAGCCGAGGTAGTAACACCCTGCTGAGCCGTTGAGCCTTCTGCCATGGTTTGT
Organism: Anaerobutyricum sp.; assembly: GCA_963629885.1. Taxonomy (GTDB): domain Bacteria; phylum Bacteroidota; class Bacteroidia; order Bacteroidales; family Tannerellaceae; genus Parabacteroides. Next base: position 17,788 of record CAVGKO010000002.1, on the reverse strand, counting down.
GTATCCACCTCGAAGATTGCCTTGTAGGTGTCTTTCAGTTTCCATACAAGCACCATACCTATCATAATGGGGTTGCCCGCCTTGTCGTTCACCTTGATGGGGTCGGCGTCGAGGTTACGCACACGGAGCGAGAGCTTCTTGCCGCTCATGAAGGGGTTGACCCAATAGTAACCCGGACGGGTAAACGTGCCGCGATATTTACCGAAGAAGAGGAGCACACGCGCTTGTCCCGGCTCCACAAGAAGAAAGCCGCACATGCCGATACAGCTGATGATAAGGAGCAAGCTTCCCGGCACCCCGATTGTAACAGACATGGTAATATCGCCGGTGCAGCAGGCAAGGATAATCAGTCCGATTCCCGCAAAGAAGCCCACCAATACGACAACCAACATCAAGATGCCATTAAGAGCCATCCCTTGAAACGCAAATTCTTTGTTTTCCATAATATCCATTTGTTTTTGTTTGTTATGATGCTACAAATATGGGGCATTTTGAAGAATCACCGCCGCGAGTGGCAGCAAATTCTCTCTTTCCCTCACAACATAAAACGCATTCTGCGGCCAAAGAACTACACTGCCTTCAGAAGAAAATTAAGGGGGAGGTTCGAACCTTTTGCCCGAAAGGTACGAACCTTTGGACGAAAAGGTTCGTACCTCCGGAAAAATGGGTATCGACAGTCTATTTTCGTTTATAGAATAATTCGCCCGTTTTATACGAATAAATTGACGAGTTTATTCGTATAACACTTCAAACGGGGATTGATAGGTTTTCCCCAACTTGATATCAAGTTTGCCCAAATGTGATATCAAGTTTACTCAAATGTGATATCAAGTTCATTTTTCGTCCCTCGTTTCATCGGCATTTTAATAGCGTTCAAACGTCATTGAAATGTTGTTTGAATGATGGCCGAAAAATGGGAGGTATAAACCAAAGTACCGATACTTTTGACAAAGAGTACCGATACTTTTGCTCAAAAGTACCGATACTCTTCGTGTATGACTCTACAAGGAATACCTGTTGGAAGTAATCTTTACTCCGCTCCGTTTTGGAGGAAGTTGGCGAAGATGCGCGCCGCGGACTCCACTTTTTTGGCGCACGGGCGCACCTTATAATATTCGGCGTTGCGCTCGTCGGGCACGTTGGTGTTCTTCACCACCTTGCAACCGTTCATGGCGAGCAGTTCGGCGCAGATAACCGAGCCGTTTTCCTGCCGGAAGTCCTCCACCAACTTTCTCACCACCTTGTAGCAGTTGGCCTTGTCCTCGCGACTGTCGGCCGGCGCATTCTGTCCGCAGTGCAGTCCTGCCAGTATCACCATGCCCGACACGGCACCGCACATCATACGCATCCTGCCCACGCCGCCGCCGAAGCCCGACGCCACGGCCTTGGCCGTCTTGGCGTCCATGCCGTAGAGGTCGGCAAACGCCATCACCACGCTCTCGCAGCAGTTGTACCCCTGCATGAAGTATTCCACCGCTTTCTGTATACGTTCTTCCATATCTTTCTTCATTATATTAAGTTGTCACATTCCTTCATCCACAGAGCCGAGGACGCGTCGCTCGGCATACGCCAATCGCCGCGCGGGGAGAGGCTGACGGAACCCACCTTTGGTCCGTCGGGCAGGCAGCTACGCTTGAACTGCTGCGCGAAGAAGCGGCGGAAGAAGGTGCGAAGCCATTTGAGGATGGTGGCGTTGTCGTAGCTACCCCCGAAAGCTTGCCCGGCCAAGAAATAAATCTTTGCCGGCGAGGTGCCAAAGCGAAGGAAATGATAGAGGAAGAAATCGTGCAGCTCGTAAGGCCCCACAAGGTCTTCGGTCTTCTGCTTGATGTTCCCGTTCTCGTCCGCCGGGATAAGTTCGGGACTGATGGGCGTGTCCACGATATCCAGCAGTATGTCACGCGAAGTGGCATCCACCCTATTGTGGGCAGTCCATTCCACGAGGTATTTCACCAGCGTCTTGGGGATACTTCCGTTGACGCCATACATCGACATATGGTCGCCGTTGTAGGTGGCCCATCCAAGAGCCAGCTCCGAGAGGTCACCCGTACCAATCACAAGTCCGTTCTCTTGGTTTGCAACGTCCATCAGTATCTGAGTGCGTTCGCGGGCCTGACTGTTCTCGTAGGTAACATCATGGACGGATGGGTCGTGGTTGATATCCTTGAAATGCTGCAAGCAAGCCTCCTTGATAGGTATCTCGCGAAGCGTGACGCCAAGCGAATGTATGAGGTTGCAGGCATTGGTGTAGGTGCGGTCGGTTGTGCCAAAGCCCGGCATGGTGATGCCTATAATCCCGCTCCGAGGGATGCCGAGCGCATCGAAGGTCATGACACTGACAAGAAGGGCAAGGGTGGAATCCAACCCGCCCGAGATGCCTACAACGGCTGTCTTGGAGTGGGTATGTGTGATACGCTTTGCCAATCCTGCCACCTGAATCTGCAGAATCTCTTCGCAACGTTCCTTCAGCGCATTGCCCGAGGGCGTGAAGGGGTGGGGGTCGATGTTTCGTGTCAGATGTATGTCTTGTGAGCCGAGAGAGAAGGGGACGAGGATAGTCTCCCCGGCCTGCAGCAAGGATGCTCCGCGAGCAAAGCCGGTGTTCACGCGGCGGTCGTTTTTCAGGTTCTCAACGTCAATCTCGCTAACCACGAGTTGCTCCTCCATGCTAAAGCGCGGAGATTCGCTTAGTATGTTGCCGTTCTCGGCTATTATGCCGTTACCCGCAAACACAAGGTCGGTGCTCGACTCGCCAAAGCCGGCAGAGGCATATACGTATCCCGCAATGCAACGCCCCGACTGCTGGCTTATCAGCGAACGGAGATAATGATGCTTGCCGATAAGCTCGTTGCTTGCGGATATGTTTACTATGATATCGGCACCTTCCATTGCCAAAAGCGAACTGGGCGGGACAGGCATCCAAAGGTCTTCGCACAACTCAATGCCCACCTTCACGTCTTGTGAAGAAAACAACAGATGGCTGCTCATAGGGATGCTTTCTCCGCCGATTGAGATAGTCTTCTCTCTTAGGTCGGCAGCGGAAGTGAACCATCTCTGCTCTTGAAACTCCTTATAGTTCGGCAGGTATGTCTTGGGCACAACGCCCAATATCTTCCCTTTTTGGAATGCCACGGCAGCATTTATCAAGTGGCTGTCTGTGGCGATGGGGATGCCCACAATGGCAAGCAGGTTAGTATCGGCAGTGCTGCTCACAAGCTTCAGAAGGGCTTCTTCTGCCTCCTTTAGCAAGGTCTGGCGAGTGAACAAATCCATGCATGTGTAGCCCGTGACCGAGAGCTCGGGGAAGGCCACTATTTCCACGCCCTCGTTCTCCGCCTTACGCATCATGCCCTCTATCTTTTCGGTGTTATAGAAGCAGTCTGCCACCCGTACGAGCGGAACGGCTGCTGCCACCTTTATAAATCCGTAGTTCATATTCTTATGTTGTTTCTAAGTCAGTTCCGCAAAAGTAGATATTTCCCGGGGAATACAAAAAGAGGAGGGAGACATGCTTCACAGCGCGTCTCCCCCTACAACACAAAACAATCAACAAGAACTTTACCTTATGAACAAGAGTTCGCGATACTTTGGCAAAGTCCATATCTGGTCGTCTACCACCAACTCCAACTTGTCGATGTGGTAGCGAATCTCTTCCAACATCGGGACAATGGTATCGTGGTAGGCAATGGCCTTCTCGCGTTCGCTTTCTATCTTGTTGGCCACCTTACGTGCTTCCACCATCTCGTCGACCTTCTCCTTTATGAAGTTGGTGCGGCAAGCAATGTCTTCGATGATTTCCAAGTTACGTGAAGAAAGATTTTTGGCCTTGTCCTCGGGGAAGAGGTCTTTCATCTTATATACGTTGTCGACCAACGAAGTCTGGTAGCGCGTGGCAGTGGGGATGATATGGTTCATCGCCAAGTCGCCCAACACGCGGGCTTCTATTTGAATCTTCTTGGTGTAGGTCTCCCATTTCACCTCGTTGCGGGCCTCAAGCTCCTTGCGAGTCATGACGCCTGTGGATTCGAACATATCGATGCTACTTTTCTTCAAGTAATTGTCGAAGATGATAGGCACGCTGGTCTCGCAGTCCAAACCACGGCGCTTGGCTTCTTCCTTCCATTCCTCGCTATAGCCGTTGCCGTCGAAATGGATGGCCTTACATTCCTTGATATCCTTGCGGAGCACTTCCAAGATGGCAGCAAACTTATCCTTACCGCCGGCAATCTTTTCGTCCACCTCGGCCTTAAACTTCTTCAGCTGTTCAGCAACGGCAGCATTCAGTACCAACATTGCCGAAGCACAGTTGGCCTCCGAACCTACGGCACGGAACTCAAAGCGGTTTCCGGTGAAGGCAAATGGTGATGTACGGTTACGGTCGGTATTGTCTATCAAAAGCTCGGGGATACGAGCAATGTCCAACTTCATTCCTTGCTTGCCTGCCAGCATAAGGCTCTCGGGCTCGCTGTTCTCCAAGTGGTCGAGCACCTGCGACAGCTGTGTGCCAAGGAAGCTGGAGATGATTGCAGGAGGTGCCTCATTGGCGCCCAAACGGTGTGCGTTGGTTGCGCTCGAGATACTTGCCTTGAGCAGTCCGTTGTGGTGATAAACAGCCATCAGGACGTTCACGATGAATGTGATGAAACGCAGATTGTCTTCCGGCGTCTTGCCCGGTCCCATAAGGCCGATGCCCGTGTCGGTGCCAAGTGACCAGTTGTTGTGCTTACCCGAGCCGTTCACACCCTTGAAAGGCTTCTCGTGGAGCAGAACGCGGAACCCGTGCTTGCGGCTGATTTTACGCATCAGTGCCATAACAAGCAGGTTATGGTCGTTAGCCAAATTGCATTCCTCAAAGATAGGAGCCAGCTCAAACTGGTTGGGCGCAACCTCGTTGTGACGGGTCTTCACCGGAATACCCAATTTCAAGGATTCTATCTCCAACTCTTTCATGAATTCCAACACACGGGTAGGGATGGCACCAAAGTAATGGTCCTCCAACTGTTGGTTCTTGCTACTCTCGTGACCCATCAGCGTGCGGCCGCAGAGCAACAAGTCGGGGCGAGCGGCATACAAGCCTTCGTCCACAAGGAAATACTCTTGTTCCCATCCAAGGTAGGCATATACCTTCTTTACTTCCGGATTGAAGTAGTGGCATACATCCACGGCAGCTTTGTTGACAGCTTCCAAGGCCTTAAGAAGCGGAGCCTTGTAGTCGAGCGATTCACCGGTGTATGCAATAAAGATGGTTGGTATACAAAGTGTGTCGCCAACGATGAAAGCCGGAGAGGAGGGGTCCCATGCCGAATATCCGCGTGCCTCAAACGTGTTACGGATACCGCCGTTAGGGAAGCTCGAAGCATCAGGCTCTTGCTGGATAAGCAACTTCCCTGAGAATTCTTCTACCATTCCGCCCTTGCCGTCGTGCTCCACGAAAGCATCGTGTTTTTCGGCTGTGCCTTCGGTCAGCGGATGAAACCAGTGTGTGTAATGGGTAGCGCCCATCTCAATTGCCCACTTCTTCATGCCGGCAGCCACGGCATCCGCCGTTTCTCTGTCGAGAGGAGTACCATTGTCGATGGAGTCAACCAGTTTGGAATACGCCTTCTCCGGAAGATACTTAAACATCTTCTCGCGGTTGAACACGTTCTTTCCGAAATACTCCGACGGACGTTCCGCCGGGGCGGCCACATCAACGGCCCCTTTCTTGAATGCCGATTCTACAACTCTGAATCTTAACTTTGACATAATACCTAATTTTTAGAAAGTGTTTCTTGTTTATAGTAACCTATTTGTCATATGTTCTGTTTATAACCATCTCTTCAGCCGGTTGATAGCCTCAAGGGTGTCGCCACGGTCGCCAAAGGCAGTGAGCCTGAGGAACCCTTCGCCACTCGGACCAAAGCCCACGCCCGGAGTGCCCACGATGTTTTGTTCGTAGAGCAACTTATCGAAAAACTCCCACGAGGAAAGTCCCTTCGGCGCCTTCACCCAGAGATAAGGCGCGTCTTCGCCGCCCCATACCTTCAAGCCACAACTCTGAAGCCCTTCCTTCATGATACGTGCGTTGGTCATATAATAATCTATCGTTGACTTCACCTGCTTCTTTCCCTCCGGGGAGTAGACAGCCTCGGCTCCCCGTTGGGAGATATAGCTTGTGCCATTGAACTTGGTTGTCTGCCGTCGGTTCCACAACTTACCAAGCTGTGCCTTCTCGCCACCCACGGTAAAGCCCTCAAGCTCTTTCGGTACAACAGTGTATCCGCAACGTACTCCCGTGAAGCCGGCTGTCTTCGAGAAACTGCGGAACTCGATGGCAACCTTCCGGGCTCCTTCTATTTCGTAGATGGAGTGGGGCACGTCGGGGTTTTGTATGTAAGCCTCGTAAGCCGAGTCGTACATAATTAGTATGTCGTTTTCGAGGGCGTAGTCTACCCACTTCTTCAGTTCTTTTCTTGTCAAGACTGTACCGGTTGGGTTATTCGGGTAGCAAAGGTAGAGGATGTCCACTTTGCGTGAAGGGAGAGCGGGAACAAAATTGTTTTCCTCGGTGCATGGGATATACACCACATTGCTCCATTTCCCGTTGTCCATCACACCGGTGCGCCCACTCATGACGTTGGAGTCGATGTAGACGGGATAGACGGGGTCGAGCACCCCTATGGTGTTGTCTCTTGAGAGGATGTCGCCAATGTTTCCACAATCGCTCTTGGCGCCGTCACTAACAAAGACCTCATTCTCTTCCAGCGTTATCCCGCGGGAGGCATAGTCGTTTTTGATTATTGCATCGATAAGGAACGGATAACCTTGCTCGGGACCATAGCCATGGAAACCTTCTTTGGTTGCCATCTCGTCAACGGCCTTGTGCATTGCCTTGATAACGGCGGGAACAAGAGGCTGCGTTACATCGCCGATGCCCATACGGATGATTTTGTTCTCGGGGTGTGCTGTCTTGAAACTGTTCACCTTCTTTGCAACGTCGGAAAACAAGTAACTGCTTTGTAGTTTCAAGAAGTGTTCGTTAATCAGCGCCATATTTGTTTGTTTTATTTTGTCGTTATAGTCCCCTCAAACACCTTGACGGCACCTCCGGTCATGTAGACCTTTTGGTCGTCTTCGCTCCAATATATTGTGAGAGGTCCTCCATCCATAATCACTTTTGTTCGTCGCTCCGTCATTCCGCGGACCACACCGGCAACGGCTGTTGCACAAGCGCCCGTCCCGCAAGCCAGGGTGACGCCGGAGCCCCGTTCCCACACTCGCATTCTTACTTCATCACTCTTCTTTACCTCTGCGAACTCCACGTTTATGCGCCCCGGAAACAAAGGGTGCGTCTCCAACATGGGACCGACAGACTGGAGGTCTACGCCCGAGATATCATCGGTGAAAATCACCAAATGAGGGTTGCCCATCGATACAACGGTTCCCGTGAAAGTCTGCCCGCATGCTTCTATACAAAGGGCGGGGTTGATTACTTCGGGAACCCCCATATCAACGGTCACGCTGGTTACACAACCATCGGTAACGTTTAATTGCAAAGTCTTGATGCCGGAGAGAGTCTCGAGGGTGATGGTCTCTTTGTCGGTAAGGGCAGCTTCGTAAACATACTTACCGATGCAGCGGGATGCGTTTCCACACATCATGGCTTCCGAGCCGTCGGCATTGAAGATGCGCATACTGAAGTCGGCTTTCGTGGAAGAACCTATTAAAACAAGGCCGTCGGCTCCGATGCCCGTGTGTGGCGCGCTCCACTTAACGGCCAACTCTTCGGGGTTCTCAAGCGGGTAGACCATCGTATTTACATATATGTAGTCATTACCCGCTCCATGCATCTTCGTGAATCCGACTGATTGTGTCATTTCGCTTGTTTTAATCCCTAAGATGTTTCTTTTTGTTCTTCAACGGCGCAAATGTAAATCGTTTTGATATATTATTCGCAATAAACGAAGCCAAATGTTATGTTAAATATGTATAACCATGAATTATTGCTTTAGGGCGGCTTTCACCTTCTCGTTGACCTTTTGCAATTCTTCCACAGTCATAATCTTTTGCTTTGCCATTTCGGGTTGCGGAGCACGGTTGGATACGGCCCCCGGGATGGCATACCAGAATGATGCCGAGGCGTAGAGCAGATGGAACCAAGGTAAGCGTCTTCCGCACGAAGCCTCCATATCAAACTTGAAACGTCCCTGGAAAGGTATGGCGTCGAGCACACGGGTACGAGAGCAGATGTTATAGCCCAAAGAATTGGGATAACCCACCAAGACGTTTGCCACGAAAGGCTTCGAGAACTGGTCCTCGGGATTCGGAACAACGCCGCCTGCCCAGCCGTAGTAGTCCTCCGTGCCGGTACCGAAGTGAGACGGGAAACCTCTGTCGATATCCTCGTCGATATATATCTTTTCGTCACCTTCGCCCCACCAACCTTCGGCAGGATTGAGCACCGTGAACTGGTCACCCACATAGAGGCCCTTGCCTTCCACTTCAACCATGTTGCGGTCGAATATCGGGAGAGTAGGTGTGGGCTCGTCCATTCGCCATGAAGCATGGAAATGCATCGAGTGTGAGGTCCACTTCCATTTGTCTACGTAGGTATCCATCTCCACGCTGACAGGTTTGGTGCCGTAGTTGGTAAGAGTTATCGTGCCGTTCTTCTTGTATGGCATCACCCAGCGGCATTCCATCCATCCGTCGGGCGAAACGGTGCGTTCCCACATATGGTAGGGCGCCAGTTTCACGCCGTTGTTGAAGAAGTCGCCAACGGGGCACCAAATGGTTTCCTCGCCGTCGAACGAAGCTTGCATGACGGTGGAGCGCAGTGCCTGCGGCATCTCGTCGGAGCTGAGATGTATGCGCATTGTTTTTATGGCGTGCGACGAGTGGGGCAGAGCTATCTCCACCTTCTCGCCCGGAGCGATGAGCGCATTTGTCTTCAAGGGGTCGCCTGTGGTGGCGGCAGGAGTGTTGTTAAGTTTCTGAGCCACCTCCTTGAGCACTTCTTGCGAGTTGTTGTACTCCTCGCGGGTGAAAGTCTTCACCTTGGTACCTTCGGGATAAGAACGGTAGCTTATGCTGTAGTAGAAAGCTTTATTGTCGAGCGTGATTTTGCAACTCTTCTGATAGGGAATGGGGAGATATAGGTTGCCGGCTCTTGTGGATTTATCGGCAAACGGCGGCTTAACAAAGTCGCGACCCTTAACCAAGTCAAAGAGTTTGGCCTCTATCGTAGGCTGCGTTGCCCCGTCGAGGTAGAAACGCACGTTAGCACCGATGGTATCTTGGAGAGCGTAATAGAAACATACCGCCCATATCTTGGCGATGCATCCGGGACCTTCGGCTTCCATCAGCACCCACTCGTCGCGGTCGCCGTTGGTCTCGGCACGCAGACAGCTTATGCCATCGGAGTCTTCGAACCATCCGGGGAGGTCGGGCGACACCGACACGCGGTTGTAGCTACTCGACTGAAGCGTCTTGTAAGGAACGCTTGGATATTCGGCTATTGCATCTCGGTTGACCATCTCGTTGAGCAGAGATTGAAATGTTACTTCCTGGCCCGATGCTTTCCATGAGGAAACAAACAACAACTGAACCAGAATCAGCAGGGGGATAATACGTGTTTTCATAAGGTTTGTTTTAAAAATATCGGCGAAAGTAACACAATAAGAGCTTCAGAACAAGATTGCCGGGAACAAAACCCCAAATAAAGTCAGGAGGCGGACACCTTTAGTACGACGACTCGTGGACGCCCTTCACGGCACGTCCGCTGGGCTCGTTCATATTGCGGAAAGACTCGTCCCATGCCAATGCTTCGGCGGTGGAGCAGGCAACACTCGGTACTGAAGGTACGCTGAGAGCTGCACTTTTGCTCGGGAAATGCTCCTCGAATATCGTGCGGTAGTAATACTCCTCTTTGTTTCGCGGGGTGTTGATAGGGAATCGTTCGGCGGCATGAAGCATCTCTTCATCCGACACCTGCATAGAGGTCAGCGCCCTCAGACTGTCAATCCAACTGTATCCCACGCCGTCGGAGAACTGCTCCTTCTGCCTCCACACGATTTCGTCGGGCAGCATGTCGGCAAACGCCTCGCGGAGTATTCTCTTCTCGATGGTCTTTCCCGGACACATCTTTTCGGAGGGGTTAAGGCGCATCGCCACGTCGAGGAACTCTTTGTCGAGGAAGGGCACGCGGCCTTCAACGCCCCAAGCCGAGAGACTCTTGTTGGCTCTCAAGCAGTCGTACATATACAGCTTGCTCAGTTTGCGCAATGTCTCCTCGTGGAAAGCACGTGCGTTGGGTGCCTTGTGGAAATAGAGATAGCCGCCAAACACCTCGTCGGCTCCCTCGCCGCTAAGCACCATCTTGATGCCCATGCTCTTTATCACTCGCGAGAGGAGATACATGGGAGTGGAGGCACGTACGGTTGTTACGTCGTAGGTCTCGATATAATATATCACGTCGCGGATGGCGTCGAGGCCTTCCTGCACGGTGTAGTTTATCTCGTGGTGCACGGTGCCGATATAATCTGCCACCTTATGTGCGGCAGCGAGGTCGGGTGCCCCCTTCAGTCCCACGGCAAAGGAGTGGAGCTGTGGCCACCAAGCATCAGCCCTGTTGCCGGTCTCGATACGTTTGGCGGCATACTTGCGGGCAATGGCGGAGATGATGGACGAGTCCAGTCCGCCGGAGAGCAGAACGCCGTAGGGCACGTCGCTCATCAGCTGACGCTGCACGGCAGCCTCGAGAGCCTCGCGCAGAAGGGTCACGTTGGCGGGATTGTCCTTCACGTTGTCGTAGTCCATCCAGTCGCGCACATACCAACGGGTTAGTTTGTTGTCTTTGCTGTAGAAATAATGGCCGGGGAGGAACTGGTCGTAGCTCGTGGCGAAGCCTTCCAAGCCTTTGAGCTCGGAGGATACGAGGATGTGTCCTTCGTCGTCGCGCCCCATATAGAGGGGAATTACGCCCATCGGGTCGCGGGCAATGAGGTAGGTATCCTTCTCTTCGTCGTAGAGGGCGAAGGCAAAGATGCCGCTGAGATGCTCCACGCAGCCGGTGCCATACTTGCGGTAGAGGGCAAGGATAACCTCGCAGTCGGAGCCCGTAAGGAACTCATATTCGCCCTTCATCTCTTCGCGTATCTCGCGGTGGTTGTATATCTCGCCGTTGACGGTGAGAATCAGTTTGCCGTCTTTGCTCTTTAGGGGTTGCCCGCCGGATGCCGGGTCAACGATGGAGAGGCGTTCGTGGGCGAGAATGGCTGTGCGCCCTTGATAGATGCCGCTCCAGTCAGGTCCGCGGTGACGGATACGTTTACTCATTTCCAAAGCCCTGCCGCGAAGCCCTTGGGCATCTTCACGGATATTGAAGATTGCTGTAATGCCACACATATGATATTGTATGTTTTTAGTTCGTTAATATGGAATTTACTGCTGCGAGAGATAGCTGTCGATGGCCTCTGCCGTCTTCTTGCCCGACGCCATGGCACGTACCACAAGGCTGGCTCCGCTCACGGCATCGCCGCAGGCAAAGAGCTTGCCGGAGGCAATCTGCTGATGGCTGTCCACGGCGATATTCTTCCTTGCGTCCACCTCAAGATTGAGCTCGCTCACCAATCCTTCCTGCTCGGGATGCACAAAGCCCATGGCGAGGAACACCAAGTCGGCTTCTATTATCTCTTTCTTTCCCGTGTGTTTCATCTCGGGGCGACCGCCATCCTTTGCCGGAGTCCATTCCACTTCTTCCACCTCCACGCCTCTTAGGGTGTTCTTCTCGCCGATGAAACGACAGGAGGCGAGGTTCCACCTGCGCACGCAGCCTTCCTCGTGGCTGCTGCTTGTCTTCAGTATCTGCGGATACATGGGCCAGGGGGTGGCGGGGTTGTGGCCTACGGGCGGCTTGGGCATTATCTCTATCTGCGTCACGAGGGCTGCCCCGTGGCGGTTGGCTGTGCCCACGCAGTCGCTACCGGTGTCGCCGCCCCCGATGATGAGCACCTTCTTGCCCTTGCAGTTGATGATGCTCTTGGGCGGTATGGCGATGCCTTCAAGCAGGCGGTTTTGCTGCCCGAGCAGCTCGAGGGCGAAATGAACGCCTTTGAGGTTGCGCCCTTCGATGGGCAGGTCGCGAGGCGTCTCCGAGCCGATGGCGATGCACACGGCGTCGAAGTTGTCCACCACATCCTTGGCAAGGATTTCCTTGCCCACCATGGTGTTGACGCGGAAGGTTACGCCTTCCTTCTCCATCAGGCGGATGCGTCGGTCGATGATATTCTTGCTCAGCTTGAAGTTTGGTATGCCAAAGCGAAGCAAGCCGCCCGGCAGCTCGTCTTTCTCGAACACGGTAACCTCGTAGCCTTTATGGTTAAGTCTGTTTGCAACGGTCAATCCCGAGGGGCCGCTGCCTATAACAGCCACGCGCTTGCCGTTGCGAGAGGGCACCACCGGCTCAACAAATCCTTCGCGGAACGCCATCTCGATGATGGCAACCTCGTTTTCGCGGATGGTGACGGGCTCGTCGCAGCTTAGCTTCAGCACGCAGCTCTTCTCGCAGAGGGCAGGGCATACGCGCCCCGTAAACTCGGGGAAGTCGCTTGTCTGGGCAAGCAGGTGATACGCCTCGCGCCACCGGCCTTTGTAGAGGAGGTCTTGCCACTCGGGTTGTTTGTTGCCAAGCGGACAGGCCCAATGGCAGAACGGCACGCCGCAGTCCATGCAGCGCGAAGCCTGACGGCGACGGTCGCTGCTGTTGAGCGTCTGCTCCACTTCACTAAAATCATCTATACGGTCTTCTACAGGACGATATCCTGCTTCTTGTCTGTGTATGGTGAGGAATGCTCTTGGATTTCCCATGATGAATGATGTATTGTCTTAGTCTGAAATATTCCGGTTTAATAATCTCTCTGCATCTCGGCAATCTTCTGCTGAAGCTTCTTCATTTGCTCCTCTTGGAGTACCTTCTTGTATTCAATCGGAACAACCTGGATGAACTCGTCCACTCGCTTGTCCCAGTTGTCGAGAATCTTTTCCGCAAGGTGACTGCCCGTGTAGTGGTAGTGCTTGCGGATAAGCTCGTGGAGCTCCTTGCGGGTGGCGCTGTCTTCGATGAGCGAGAGCTCCACCATCTCCATATTGCAATAGTAGTCGAAGTCGCCTGCCTTGTTCCACACGTAAGCCACGCCGCCACTCATTCCGGCAGCGAAGTTGCGGCCCGTTTCGCCGAGCACCACCACGCGTCCGCCTGTCATGTATTCGCAGCAGTGGTCGCCCACGCCTTCAACCACGGCGATGGCGCCGCTGTTGCGCACGCAGAAACGTTCGCCAACCCTACCGTTGATGTATACCTCTCCGCCGGTAGCCCCGTAGAGCAGGGTGTTGCCGGCTATGGTGTTGTCTTCGGCAACGAAGGTGGAGCGCACAGGGGGCATGAGGCTGATACGTCCGCCGCTGAGGCCCTTCCCCAGGTAGTCGTTGGCCTCGCCCTCGAGGCGGAAATGAACGCCGTGGGCAAGGAAGGCACCGAAGCTTTGTCCCGCCGAGCCCTTGAACTTGATGTTGAGAGTATGTTCGGGCAATCCCGCGTTGCCATAGCGCTTGGCTATCTCGCCCGAGAGCATGGCGCCCACGCTGCGGTCGGTATTGGTTATGGCATAGTCGAGCGACACCTCCCTCTGATGCTCGATGGCTTCCGAGGCATTACGGATGATGTCCACATCCTTCACGCTGTCGATTTGGTGTATCTGGTCCACCACATGATGGATGGCAGTATGTGTGGCTTGCTCGGGCATATGCAAGATGCGGGAGAAGTCGAGCAAATCGTGCTTGGGATTGAGATGCGTGTCCATCTTCTTCCTCTCGATAAGGTCGGTGCGCCCAATGATATCGTCCATCTTGCTAAAGCCCATCTCAGCCAGGTATTCGCGCACCTCTTCAGCCATAAAGGTGAAGAAGTTCACCAAGTACTCGTGGCGTCCGTGGAAGCGTTTGCGCAGCTCTTCATCCTGCGTTGCAACGCCCACGGGGCAGGTGTTCATATGGCACTTACGCATCATGACGCAGCCAAGGACAATCAACGCTGCAGTGGCAAAACCAAACTCCTCGGCACCCAGCATCGCCATGAGGACGACGTCGCGCCCCGTCTTTAGCTGTCCGTCGGTCTGCAGGCGCACCTGTCCGCGGAGACTGTTCATCACGAGTGTCTGCTGCGTCTCCGACAATCCCAGTTCGGGGGGCAATCCGGCGTAGCGTATGGAGCTGACGGGCGATGCCCCCGTGCCTCCTTCGGCACCGGAGATTACTATACGGTCGGCCTTGGCCTTGGCAACGCCGGCAGCAATCGTGCCCACGCCGCTTTCCGACACCAGCTTCACGCTAATCTCCGCCCTCGGGTTTACGTTCTTGAGGTCGAAGATGAGCTGTGCCAAGTCCTCGATGGAATAGATATCGTGATGCGGGGGAGGAGATATCAATGAGATACCCGGGATGGAGTGGCGGGTCTTGGCAATGATGTCGTTGACCTTATATCCCGGCAGCTGACCGCCCTCACCCGGCTTGGCACCTTGGGCAACCTTTATCTGTATCTCGTCGGCATTGACAAGATACTCGGTGGTAACGCCAAAGCGTCCCGAAGCCACCTGTTTGATGGCAGAGCGTAATGAGAGACCGTCTTCCCTCGGGAGGAAACGCATGGGGTCTTCGCCGCCCTCGCCGGTGTTGCTCCTTCCGTGAATCTTGTTCATAGCCATCGCCATTGTCTCGTGTGCCTCCTTGCTGATGGAGCCAAAGCTCATGGCGCCGGTGACGAAGCGCTTCATTATCTCCGAAGCGGGCTCCACCTCGTCGAGGGGGATGGGCTTCTGCTTCTTGAAGGTAAGGAAGTCGCGGAGGAAGATGGGTGCTTCCTTGTCGTCCACCATATGAGTATATTCCTTAAACTTCTTGTAGCTGCCAAGGCGCGTGGCAAGCTGCAGGGTGGAGATGGTCTCGGGGTTCCATGCGTGTTTCTCCCCGTCCTTGCGGAAGCTGTAGATGCCTTTGTGCTCCAGCATCTCGTCCACGGGCTTGTCGAAGGCCTCGTGGTGCATGGCAATGGCGTCGCGGGCTATCTCGTCGAGACGAATGCCGCCCACCTTGCTTGCCGTGCCGCCGAAATAGGTGCGTGCCAGAGCGGCATCCAACCCCACGGCTTCGAACAGCTTGGCTCCGCGGTAGCTGCGGATGGTGCTTATACCCATCTTGCTCATCACCTTGAACAAGCCCTTGCAGATGGACTTCACGTAGTTTTTGCGCGCCGTCTCGTAGTTGAGTTGTATCTCTTGTTTCCCTTCCAATTCTTTGAGGATGGCAAAGACCATATACGGGTTGATGGCACTTGCGCCGTAGCCCAGCAGCAGGGCGGCATGCATCACCTCGCGCATCTCGCCTGTCTCCACCACCAAAGCCGTCTGCACACGCTTCTGCACGGATATCAAATGATGGTGCACGGCGCTTACGGCAAGCAAGGAGGGGATGGGCACACGCTTCTCGTCGACATCCTTATCGCTAAGGATAATGTAGTTCACTCCGTCGGTAACGGACTGCTCTGCCTGCTTGCACAGCTCGTCGAGGGCCGTCTTCAATCCCTCGCGACCCTTGTCGGCATCAAACAGCATCGGCAGCTTGACGGCCTTGAATCCTTTGTAGCGGATGTTACAGAGAAGGTCGAGCTGAGTGTTGGTAAGTATCGGATGGTTCAGTCTAACCATCTTGCAATGGCTCTCCGAGGGGGTAAGGATATTGTTGCCCACCGCGCCGATGTATTCCTCAAGGCTCATCACAAGTTCCTCGCGGATGGGGTCGATAGGAGGGTTGGTCACCTGGGCAAACTGCTGGCGGAAGTAATTAAACAATAGCTGAGGGCGGGATGACAAGACAGCCAGGGGTGTGTCGTTGCCCATCGAACCTATTGGCTCGGCACCGGCGGTACACATCGGCATGATTATCTTCTCCACATCTTCGCGGCTATAGCCAAAGGTGCGAAGCATCCTCTCGTAGTTGTTCACCGTGTGAGGCACCTTACGGCCCGACTTCAGCTCGTCCAGTTCCACGCGGTTGTTTGCCAGCCATGTCTTGTAGGGCTTGGCGTCGGCAAGCTGCTTCTTCAGCTCGCCGTCGTAGTACACCTCACCCTTCTCGGTGTCCACCATCAGTATCTTGCCGGGCTGCAGGCGGCCCTTCTCTTTTATCTCGTTTGCCTCGAAGTCCATCACACCCACCTCTGATGCCACCAGCATCATGTCGTTCTTGGTGATTAGATAGCGTGCCGGGCGCAGTCCGTTGCGGTCGAGCATACCTCCGGCATACCGTCCGTCGCTAAAGAGCAGGGCTGCCGGTCCGTCCCACGGCTCCATGAGGATGGAGTGATATTCGTAGAAGGCCTTCAAATCGTCGGATATGGGGTTCTTCTCGTTGGTGCTCTCGGGCACAAGCATCGCCATGGCGTGTGGCAGACTCAGTCCGGATGCCACAAGGAACTCCAGCACATTGTCAAGCGAAGCACTGTCGCTCATCCCCGGCTGAATGATGGGGCGGATGCTGTCGATATTGCCTATGGTGGGAGAGGTGAGCACGCTCTCCCTTGCTTCCATCCATCCTCTGTTGCCTCGTATGGTGTTTATCTCGCCGTTGTGAGCCAAGAGGCGGAAGGGCTGAGCCAGACTCCAGGTTGGGAAGGTGTTTGTGCTGAAGCGCGAGTGTACCAACGCCAGTCCGCTTGTGAAGTAGTTGTTCGTTAGGTCGGGGAAGTAGTGACGCAGCTGCATCGACTCGAGCATTCCCTTATACACAATGCTCTTTGTTGAGAGCGAAGGGATGTAGAAGTCCTCTTTGCCGGGAAGGTCGGAGGCTGCCACCCGCTTCTCTATGCGTTTGCGGATGACGTAGAGCTTGAGCTCCAAGTCCTGCGGATTGTCGCAGCCCGTGACAAAGAGCTGCTTGATGTCCGGCTCGGTGGCCAATGCGTCTTTTCCCAATATCTCGCTATTGACGGGCACCTTCCTGAGGTGCATCAGCGTCAAGCCGTCTTTCTCTATCTCCTCAATCATGATGCTGAGGATGGCAGACTGCTGCGCCTCGTCTTTGGGGAGGAAGACCAGCCCTGTGCCATACTTGCCCTTCTCGGGCACGGGGATTCCCTGCAAAAGAATAAACTCGTGAGGAATCTGAAGCAGGATGCCTGCACCGTCGCCGGTCTTGTTGTCGGCACCCTCTGCACCACGGTGGCGCATATTTTCCAACACCTTGAGAGCTGACTCTACGATGTCGTGCGATTTGCCTCCGTGGATGTTTACCAACATTCCCACGCCGCACGCATCATGCTCGTTTGCGGGGTCGTAAAGCCCCTGCTTTTTGTTCAAATAAATCTTCTCTTCCATTGTTTGTTGACCTTGTGTTATTGGGTAACCCGAGGGTTTCCCTATCAAAATGCGCGGCAAATATAGAGCATTTCTTTCATTGTGCTACAATATCCCGCAATAAAGAATAAAAATTTTTCATTCTTACCCTCGCGCGCCAACCATTTGTCAGCATATTCTTAGTTTCGGTATCAAATTGGAAGAGCGGATGGCGGCGTTTTTTGGTCCACGCGCGTGGCGCTTTAAGTAAGATTGCAGCAATCCGCCCTCTGTGCAGTTTGCATGAAGCAAGATTGCAGCAATCCGCTCTCCGTGCAGTCTGCATGAAGCAAGATTGCAGCAATCCGCCCTCCGTGCAGTCTGCATGAAGCAAGATTGCAGCAATCCGCTCTCCGTGCAGTCTG
>CAVGKO010000001.1:10772-56001 GCA_963629885.1 Anaerobutyricum sp. | reverse complement strand
CTATATAGAAGGTTTTTGCATTCAGCTTCTAACGCCCCAAGATAGGCTTCATCTATGCAGTCGCTCAATCTCATCACCTCGATGTTGTAATCACCCATATCGAGTGTACCCGTAGCAGCTTCAATTGCACCTCTATCTCTCAGCAGCGTGTTGCCATCGCAATCCTCGATGCGACACTCATCATCGGGTAGTACATTGTCACCCTCATCGGTCTTATGTATGAAGAGCTTGTCGGCAATTCGCTCATCCTTGGTTATAACTTCGCGGAAGTTGTGGAGGTCACCAAGCACTTGAATGTCGTTGCAACGATGCCACGACTTAAAGGTGATGTAGATGTTCTCGGGGGATTGGTCTAAGTAATGTAGAGTGCTCATTGTTCAATTGGTTTATTGTTGTATCCTTGCAACTAATTTCGCAACAATCCGAGTTGCTTTATTTCTGAATTGCATTGCAAAGTTAGTAATCATATTAATATCCACCAAGTAAATTAGTATTAAACTTTTCAATTTTAATAATTATTAATATTAACACTTATAATATGTCGACAACGAACACATTGAAAGAAGCTTATAAGTACTTAGTTTTCATGGGGTTAGTCAAAAATCAGAAAAAATTAGCTGAAATGATGAATTCTTACCCTGCTTGCGTGTCCAACGCAATTAATGGAAACCCTAAATATCTTACACAACGCTTCATTAAGAGATTCAACGCAACCTTCAACGGATTATTCAACGAAAATTGGCTATTATATGGTGAAGGCGAAATGCTCGCCAATCCTCAGCCAAACGACAAATGTATGATTAACGCTAGCAATAACGTGTATTCCGATGGCGCAAGCGGCAATAGCAACATAACAATAACTCCGCCCGAACAATCCACGAAAGAGCAACGCTCGCAAGATTACATCTCGCGCCCTATTGTTACCAAGTCTCTTGCTACCAAGCCTAACACAGATGTTTACCTAATTGTGAAGCAGGACGGCAACACTATGGAGCATTTGGCTGCTTTCCAACAATATTCCGACTTCGACTTCTACTACCAAGTTCGGCAAGATGCTATGCAACCACTATACTGGCAAGGAGATGTACTTGCTCTCGCGCACCTTAACCCCGATACAACAATCATTCAAGGTGCAGCAATGGTGGTTGATACGAAAGATTTCGGTTTCCTGCTGCGCAACATATATGACAGAGGAGACTATTACGAATGCCGTTGTATTAATGAGTGCAGCAAGTTCGAAACCCAAAACATTCGTAAGGATAACGTTATCCGTTTATATCGCGTTGTCTATTCTGTAAGGTTAGGAGATTAAAAATGAAAAGAGAATTCAAAGAAATACTTAAACGTGCCTACGCGCAAAGCATCAAGGAAATTGTCAACATTAGCTAACACACATATATATAATATAGGCAGCCGCAAGACTGCCTATAATCATTAAAAAGATTGCATATACCGCCAAAGCTTATCACATGGTGCATCCTCGTCATCAAAGAAAAATGCAAATCCCGCTTCAATTATGTCTTCAACTGACAACACTTTGTTGAAGTCAGCATAAGCCGCATTGAAAGCTACCCATTTGTCGTAATCTGTTACGCATTCTTTGAATTTGAGTCGCTGCGTAAGCTGTAATACCTCATCAAGCGTCCAATGCGCTCCATTACATCCAACTCCCTCTTTCGTTGTGTAATGTATGCGAGAAATTGCTTTTTCGGCACTATCTTTATCATAATGCCGACATTTCTTTTTGCCGTTGAGCGTATATATAATTATATCCATCATTTTCTAAATTCATTAATAAACTCCTTGACAATAGCACTTAAACCTTTTACTTCATTTTCGATTCCTTCGATACGCTTGTCCTGTTTCCGCTTCTCAGCAAAGGTGGTATCAATCTCTTCCAGTAGTCGGTTGCAAGAGTCCACTACTTCACGGTGGTGTTCCGTTTCAGACAGGTGACGTTCGCTTGCCGACTTCATTGCTTGTACTTCGCGTAGGATTCCGTCCTTGTCGGTGGATAGCACTACGTTGTTGGCATATGTGAGCGTTGACGATTCGGGAATGGTGTAGGTGTGCGTGATACCATTCGCTTCGATGGTGATGTCCACGACCAATGAGGTTTGGGTAGGTATGTAGCGTGGGACAGATGCGCTGACCACCTTCCCTTCGTATGCCGTTACTTTGTCCTTGTCAAGAAAGTAGACGGGGTAGTTTGGCTTTATGTCTCGAAATAGCATAGGGATAAAGTATTAAAGGCATGGGAGAGAGTTGAGGCTCATCCCATGCCGTTGGTTGCGGTTAAGTGGTTGTGGTAGTCGTTGTGGTTTTGAGCGCGGCGATAAGAGCTGCGTTCTGCCTCTGTTGGGAGAGTTCAAGACGAGCATCGTTGTAACGTTGCTGAAGGTCGCTCTGCCAATGGTTGTTGAGTGTGTCCACAATGCGCTGAGTGTTTACTTCACCTGCACGGATAATGTCGCACTTGTCCTGCGCGGACTGATAACCGATGGCTGAGAAACCGCGCTCAACGGATGAATTGACGAAGTTGAGCGACTGCTGCAAAGTGTTGGTCTGTCCTTGTACGGCAAGTTGATTCTCATAGCCCATCTTGAGGATGCTTTGCTGAGTGTTGCAGCAGCAAGTCTGCAATGCTTGGATAATGCTTGCGTCTCCTTTCTCTGCTGCATTAATCACGCGCTCTGAGGAGAATCCAACCTGCCCAGCTACATTGTCGATGCTTGAGCGCACCGAGCATATAGCCGTCTGCAATTGATTGAAATCGCAATTTAGATTTACGCTCAATGTAGTTACCGCTTGTTCGTTCCCTTTTACTGCTTGCATTAAAAGGTCTGAGTTGTGGTTGTCACTCATCTGCGTGCGGAGACTCTGCAACTGGCTTTGGATTTCTGCGTCCTGTACCGTGTTGTTTGTGCTGTCTCCCCACATTCTGTTGGCGAACATCATCCACACAAGATAGATGAATGGATTGTTCTGCCATCCGTTCATTCCGCCGTTCATCATTGCCGCCATTGCCATCGGGTCTTGACTGCGGTTGTTTGCCATTGCTGCATAGGCAAGGGCGTTGTTGTCGTTGCGGTCACAACAAATGATTTTCTCTGCGTCCATATCTTTGAGAGTTTAATGGTTTGCGCGTGCTGGGAGTTTCCCGGCATCTGCGGCAAAGGTATGGAGCAACGGTTTGTGGATGGGTTGTAGGTTTTGTTATTTGGTTGTAAATAAAAAAGCAATCCCCGAAATGAGGATTGCTTAATGGTTGTATATATCTCCGAAAGAGGATTCGATAAATACGACTTGGAATACATCGGCTTCCCTTAGTCCAAGGAAAACGTGGTTGTCACCAGTGGCACGGAATGCCACTATAGTCCTAACATCTTCAGTTAAGTTGACGTGAGGCTTTATTTGTTCAACGGGAATCTTTTCGTATCCGAAAGAATGTCTGTCTGCAACATTAGCCTGTTCCCAAGTGATTGTACTTAACTGCTGAAGACGTTTGAGGAACTTAATGAAGAATGCAGAATTGTTGCAGTCGGGGTAGCTTGTCGGGTGGAGATACCGAAAGCCGAAAACAATGTGGTGTGGCTTTCCTATCTCTTGTGCAGCGTTCGGCTTTGCGACCTTTTTAATTCTCTTCACCATTTTGCATAAGTGTTGAGAAGAAAGTACGCATTTTATCTTTGCTGATTATTTGCTTTGGCTCTGTGGTCTTCCAAGGCATCTCTTCCTGTGTCTTTCTCATTAGCCCATAAGCAGAAAAGTCCGCATAGGCTTGGAATACTTCATCGAAGAGTTCTTCTTCGTCATTCGCCAGTTTGATAGGTTCTTTGTCTTGCGGTTCTATCCCATTGCGCTTGTAGTCGCGGAAGGTATTGTAGACGCTTTCGACAACGGGGCCATACATCCATGCCACTACTTCTTCGTCAAAGAGGGGTGTGCTAAATGCAGCGAGATGGTATCCTTGTTCATAGTATAGCATTTTTTGGAGTTTAAGATTGCTCATAAGGTCACCATCGTCCATAGCTTTGGCTTTGCATAACAACTTGTGTGCTATGTCGATTACATTGTAAGACATGATGTCTTGGATTAAAATTGTTGGACATAGAGGATTTGATGTGGCAAAAGTACTAATTATTCTTTTTCGTCACCCAACTTTCTTCCTTATTATTTTCAGTACACTTTCTTTATTGTGCTTACCTTAGAGGGCAATTTGTTGAATTTTTTTTCTAACTTCCTCCTTAAGAATTCTTGCCCCAAGGCTTTTCATCCGATACTTTCGGCTGTTCTTCAGTGAGTTGACGCGTTGCTGGCTCATGCCGCTGCAAGTGACTATATCCGTCTCTGCCATATCCAATTGTAAGAGTACGTCAACAAGGACAACACGCGCGGTTACGCATTGGTCTGCGCGGGAATTCATGAGTTGGGGAAGTGGTATGCCACTCGCCTGCACGGTGGCATAAACCACTGCGTTGTAGATGTATTCAAGTTGTTCCATAATGTAATTGTTATTGGTTGGAAAAAGGCGGGCAATGCCGCAAAGCCAATAACAATTACTTGCGTTTCCGATACACGAAGAGGTAATACAGCACGGATGCGAATGATATGAATACAAGTGCCACGGCAAGATACGTCCGGAATGTAGTGCGCGTTTTCCGGGCGTAGGTAGTAGAGATGTTCACAAGGGAGTCCTTGCTGGTAGATGTGGTGGACTTTGCTGTCTGTTGTGAGGTTGTGGATGTTGTGGCGGTGTGACTGGATGAGGCGAGTGCATCCCGGTTGTGATACACCTGTCGGTCGCGATAGACTACACGCTCCAGTATGTGACCGGAAGTGTCGACCACGACATAAGTGCTGATGCGGTCGGTTACACTGTCGGTTTGAATTAGCTGCTGCGTTCCCGTCATGGTGTCGCGAACGATAAGTGTATCGGCGGTGCGGAGGACGAGGGTGTCCTGGGTGTGACAGTGTGACAGTTGTGTGACAGTTGAACTGTCACGAACTGTCACACGCTTCGTTTGGCACGCAACGCAACAGGCGAGGAATATTACGGCGCACGCTGCGAGCAGAAGCAACCGTAAAATAAAGTCTAAAGGATTGCGGGATTCCATGATATTGTCGTAGTTATGTCATCTCAGTTCACCGTAGGTGATTGCATTAACTCGCCTCAGCCATCCCTTTAGAAACTTGGCTTGTGATGGTGAGCGCGCCACGATAGCGTTATAGAATGCAATTCGTGCCTGTTTGAGCGCGCCGAACACGGGCAGGGGCGAACGATTGTTAAGTGCGGCGAGTGTCTGCTTGCCGATGATTCCGTCTGCCGTCACACCGAGAATGCCCTGCAACTTCTTAATCGGAGTTGTCGCGCCAGAGTTCCACGCCCAGTCTACGAGGAGGTTCGCGATGTTTTGGTCGGCGATGTCGTCAGCGTGGCACTTGTCCCAAAAGAGTGTCTTGAAGATGTGTTGCCATTGTTCGTCTGTCATCGCCTTAAGGTCGGCTTTGGTTTTGTCGTTGCCGTAAACGCTGCGGAAGGTGGCGAGGGTCACGCCCTTGTTGGTTGCGCCGCCGCGGTCGCCTTTAACTTCGGCATAGCCGCCTTCCCACTTGAGGATAAAGGGGACTAAATCTGTATAAGTTGCCATATCTGCTAATAATTGGGTGTCTCGTTCATTTATTTTCGCTTTCTTCAATTGCTTCGCCGAGGTCGGCGTTCTTCTTCTTCAGCCAATTGACGAAGATGCGTTTCAGCGAGATGGGATTTCTGATGCCATGCAGCGCACACACGTGTCCGTAGATGGAATTCGCTTCAACGAAGAGTGCGAGAGCCGCGCCGATGGCTGCACCCTGAGTCTCGTTGCAGTAGCCGAATGGAATTAGAATGCTCTTTGCCAAGAGGAGTGAAAGAATGATGTAGCAGATGTATTCGAGGAACTTGCAGAAGGTTCTGCGGAACGCCCTGCTCCATCGGAACTTTTCTTTCTTGATTTTTACGCTTGCGGCGAGTCCGCTCCAAAAGTCGGTCGCGACAAGTACAATAATGAAGAGAATAGCCCAACGGAGCGAGAATAGCACATTCAACAGCTCCGCGTAGAACACGTTGCCGCTGGCTATTGTCAGTCCGCTGGTGGCTGCTATGATGGGGAGGTTGGGGGATGATGTCATATTATGTCATTGCATTGATTTTGTTTTCGAGTGCTTCGAGGCGTTGCACCAGTTCTTTGCTCATCAATCCGTCCGCCGTGGAGGTAGCCGTAGGAATTGACTGACAGTAAGAGTGGTTGAACGCGCCGCTGCCATATTGGTTCAGCACATATTTGTTCTCGCGGGCATACCATTCCAAACGGTCGCCGAACATAAACTGTTGGTTCTCGATGGACTTAATCGCCGTGCGATTACAGTCTGTGAACTTGATGCCACGTTGCTTCATCTTGTCGCGGTTGAAGATAATTTGGCGGCAATAGTCGAACGACAGGCTTTGCAGCATTGTGATGGTGTACGTTGTGTTGTCCGCTGAATAATTGAGGTGCGCCACAGATATCTGCTGATTCGCACAAATTGAAAGTTCCGCCAAAGCATTCATTGCTTCGCTTTCCGTGGCAAAGTTGCCGAGTTCCAGTACACGCGTGTTAAGTGTTGCGATGTTGGCTGTGTTCGTGGCAATATCGGTGGTATTGGCTGCAACTGCCGTGTCGAGTTTGTCGATGGCTTCGAGGTTGCGTTCATCTACGTCTTGGAGCGTCGCCCACAATTTTTGCTTGTCGGTGTTTATTACATCTATCGCGGCGGTGTTGGTGGCGGTGTTGGCTGCATTCGCATCGACCGCCGCCTGCAACGAAGTCTTCATGGCATCAATCGCCGTGTGGTTGTAAGTCCACTCGCCGCCATCGTAGACATCGGCTTTCTCCTTGATAAAGTTCTGCTGATAATACTTCCAATCGCTCCATTTAGCATCGCTGCGGAGGTAGATGCGGTAAACAATAGTAACACACCCATCGGAGTGCGACACCTTCAGTTTGCCGTCCTCGACCGTCCAATTACCGAAAAGCCATTGCACCGTGCCGTGGAACATTGGGTCAGAGCCGATGAGCATATGCCCGTAGACGTAATCCTTCGCTGAGGTCAGCGCGTATAACCCTGCGGCGGTAGAAAAGTCGTTGAGCGCATCAAGGTTGGTCGTAACGGCATAATTGCCCGAAGAGGTGATGACTACGCGCGCGCAGTCGGTGTTGGCTATGCCCTTGAGGGCGGATTTGAGGGCGGAGAT
Source organism: Anaerobutyricum sp. (assembly GCA_963629885.1). GTDB lineage: Bacteria > Bacteroidota > Bacteroidia > Bacteroidales > Tannerellaceae > Parabacteroides. The sequence continues at coordinate 48,728 of CAVGKO010000001.1, read as the reverse complement.
GGCGGCGGTGTTGGTGGCGATGTCCGCCTTATTGGTGGCGACGTTCGCCGTGTTCGTGGCAATGTTCGCTCTGTTCGTAGATATGGCAGCTTCATCGGTCGCAACGCGCGAGGTGAGTTCCGCCACCTGACTTGCATCAGCAATGGTGAAATCGGTTGCACTGGCAGTGTAAGTTGCGTCGGTCGAATTCCATTGCGCGAAACGACAGTACAATTTCTTTCCCCAAAGGAAGTAGAGGATGAAACAGGAGCGATTGGTTACCGTCCGCCCCTCAGAATAGCAAGCCACTGCATAGAGTTTGCCGGAGGAACCATTGCCCAGGTAGATACGGATGGTTTTGCCATCGGCGCACGCTGCCGCCAACTTGTCATAGATTGCACGGCGTTCGCCGCCGTCATCGGGAAACGTTGCCGTACCGCTGGTGGTCGGCAGGTCGGTCGCATTAACGTCAAAAAAAGAATCGCCGTCACCAAAGTATTCACCGTTGAAAACGACTTTATTGTCCGTGGTAAAGCAGATGACTTCTGCCGGCATCGACTCAGCCTGCGCTTGCTCGGTGGTGCTTCCTACGTCGAAACGCACCGTCTTGCCTTCTATGTTCTTCCATTCTTTCTTCATTGATCTGCGTTATTTTCTTGTTGTACAACTTGTTGTGTTGGCGTACTGCTGATATGGGCGAGTTCCTTGGCTACTGCAAGTTTCGTCATTGCTTGGTTGTAGGCTCCATGTGCGAGTTCGGTGAGGTATGCGGTGGCGTAGATAACTGCATGATATAGTTTTGGGCAGAGCGAAATCTTGTCGTTGACAATCTTCGGCTCAGGAATGTACGAGCAGTACCAGTTGAAACTGGTGTCGTCGGTAAAGGTGTTGGTGCCGGTCTCGTTCTTTCCATCGTCAGTATTGCTATACGCTTCAAGGTAGAGCCTACCCATTTTGTGAACGATTGCCACAACGGGGTGTTCGGGTGTTCCACGAAGTGACTCGTACTTGGAACGTTGGATGGCATAGAGTGGGTTGAGGTTGTCAATGGCGACAGTTACAGGGTGATACCAGTCTGTTTCGTCGTAAGATACCAGACGCAGAAAATCGTCCGGCAGACGGAGGCAGGTGAATGTCCCGTTAGAATTCTTGTCCACCTTCAGTCGTACCGCGATTTTCTCATCGTCGGCCAAGTCAGCGTAGCATTTCGTGTTGAGCGTTTTTCCGTCGAGCAAATCGTGTCCGGCTTCCATATGGATGAACTTGGCTGCATCTTCAATCTTGTTGCGGATGATTTCCTCAAGAGAGAGAGTGCCCACGTCACTGACTCCGCTCAATGCGTCCGTTACCATATTCTGCCCAATGGTAATGCGCACGTCCTTTGCTATTTGGGCAATGTCGTATTCTTTCATGATTGTTCGGTTTGCGTTTCGTTGCCGCCATTATCCTGCGCCATGGCGGAGTAGAGTTGGTTGACAACGTCCATATTTGCGCCCTGCTGTGCTTGTTGCGCGAGTTCGGGGGGGATGCCATCAGCTTGTTGTCCCTGCTGCATCTGTTGCTGCTGCGATTGGATGCTTTGCAGGAGTTCATCGGCAAAGGAGAATTCGCCCACTTCAAGCAACTGCTGGAGCGTGATTTGACCGCTTTGCCAGAATTGCATAAGATAGTCGTTGGCAATTTGTCGGTAAGCAGGAGTTGCGGTCGATTCAACGATGGACAGGTCAAATTCCGTGTCGCGAATTTTATCGGGGTCGTATTCCACTTGTGTCGCGCGTTTGCCCGCGATATTGAATACTCGTTTGTCATCGTAGAACTGCTGGATATTCTTCACGTCCTTGTAGGCTGCATCCACTACAAACTGCGAGAATGAATCAAGCAAATCGAGCAGAGAGGTCGTTGCATTCTGCGCTTGTTGGGCGTAGAGCGTACCACTTGTGCCGCTACCTCCGGAACGTCCCTGCAATGCGCCATGCACGCCACTGATGTCCTCAAAGAACTTCAACTGAATGTTGAGCAATTCGCTGATGCCAATATTCGTGGAGTTGTTGCTAATCTGCGCGGGTGCCGGCACTCCAGGCTTGGCGTGATAAAGCACTACACCGTTGAACCTCGTCCAGGAGTCGGCGAAGTCTTCGATGCTTTGGTCGCCCAAGCATTCGTCAGGTACGAGCAACACGCCCTTTGCGCTTGCGCGCATAATCCAGTCGTAGAGTGTAATAAGGCGGTTAGTGTAGCGTTGCTGGTCTATGACATCACTGACAAATGAATGTATTTCGCCATCGACAAACGGGTACGCCTTGAATACATAGGGGTGACTCTTGTGGGCATAGGGGGTCTCGCCCTCTGCAAGGATATCGCCAAATGGTGTTAGGTAGTAGTAATACCAATAGGAGTCGATAAACCACTCAGTGGTTATCATCGGGACTTCTTCTTCGGCCATGCCCACCTCGCGCGCTTGCTGTAGGCGTTTGGCGTTTTCCTTGTCTACCAGTTCAGTCTTGTCCTCAATCTCAATTTTGAAGATGGAGCCGTTGTTGTAGTCATGGCATCGGTAACGCGGTTTGTTTTCCTTTCGCCACACCTCTATAACACGGCACAAACTTTCGTCGGGACAATAAAGGAAGTCAAGGTCTTGCCGGCGTGTTGAGATGCCGAAATAGTTCCGATAGAGAGACAGAGACTTGAGGCTGCGCGCCGCACGATAGATGGTTGCCAGTCGTTCGTAGTCTTCCGGGCTTTCGGCAAAACGCGAAATGAGGTCACCGAAAGATACGTCATGTATTTCGCCCACGCAAGTGGTATCCCACCCACGGAAGTCGCGTGTGTTGGTGTCGAGGAAGAATCTTCCCGGGTTTACATAGTCAGTCCAACAATCCAACTTATCGTTTCGCCATCCGTACCATTTTCGGTGTACCACAAGTGCTCCTATCATGTAGTCCTCCATTGTGCGGGCGTAGAGTTCGTTCATGCGGTTGAGCTGCATATTGTATTGCAGAACGGTCGACATGGTGTCGCTCAATCCCTGCTCATCGCGGTCGCGTGCGGTGCAGATGGGCTCCTTGCTCTGACTGCGGTAAACGCCCGTCACGTTGCGCACAAGACGGCGGATTAGATTGTTTTTCAGTGGGACGTTGCCAACACTTTGGATATATTGTTCTTCTGTCATTCTGCATCCGTCCACTTCAATCGTGTCGTCCCACTGGTCACCATAGGTGTATCGTTTGTTCCGCTCGCGGTCACGGCGGAAACGGGCCATATTGTTCCAGTACTGCTGCGCCATCATAAGCACGTCGTATGCGCGCGATGGGTTACGTTGCGTTTCGTGGCGAACGGTGTCCATCTCAGAACATTCGGGCTTTACTTTAGAGAGTGAATGCAGTTTGGTCATCGGTTCAATCGGTAAAGGTTATGGCGATTCCGTTTTCCTTGCCTACGTTGACAATGCTGTCGCGACTGCGGAGGCGAGTTTTGGCAACGTTGAAAGTCTCGTGAAGATAGTTCGCTGCATCGCTTGTTGCGGCAAACTCCATCGGTTTGAGTTCGGTGGCAACCCACTCTGCCTCTTCATCCTCTTCATCGGCTTCTTCTGATGTTTCATCTTCGCCCTGTTCGCTGGCGTAAAGAATTTCGATGCGTCCTTTCTTGAAGAAATCGCTCTGCTCAATAATGAACTGACGGAAAGGGTCATCGGTGGTATATTTTGCAGGACTGATTCCGAAAGCACTATTGCCGCCGCCGGCAAAGGTGGGCTGAAACTTGGTGCGTCCGGCATGGATGATGGGGTGCCATTCCATCATACCGCTCATTTCGCCGTATGTCTTGATAGTAGTTTTTGCCATAGTGTGGGGGTGGTTAAGAAAGTGAACGCCCGCTTCAGAGAGGCGCATTAGCGTCTGTCTGATTCAGACGTTCACAATCAATTCTCTTATGTTAGACTTTAGTAAAGTTCGCCTTCGTATTCTACCCAAGCAGAGCCGTTGTACTGCCACATGGTGCCGACCTTAGCCTGAGCCGAAATCTTGGTGCAGTCTGCGCCGAGATAGTAAACGGGCGATTTGGTGCCGGCAGTCGTTGCGGGCGCATTTTCGGAATCGTCCCAATAAACGAACTTGGTTGCGCTGCTGCTGTCTGCACCGCCTTCGCCATCAATCCAAATGTGGCAGGAACCCTTGAGGGCAAGTCCGTCCCATACGATAAGACCTTTACGGGTTGCTTCCTCGCCTTCAACCTTTTCGTTGAATTCGTGGTCGCTTACTCGCTTGTAATGCACGAGGCGGTCCTCGCCGATGAGTGCGCCGCTATTGCTCCAACCAATCTTGTCGAGGGTGGGTTCGCGCTTGATTTCGATGTCGCCGAACACGGTGTGGAAGTTAGTCACTTCCCAACCTACGGGATTGGTCTTAGTGGAAATCTGAATTTCGGGGTGCTTAGAGTAGTCGATGCACTGGATGCTCTCAAGGAGATTCTTGCCCGCGAGGAGAATGGCGGTCTTGGGCACGTCCTCGCCGGTGAAGAACATCTTGGCAAGGGCGATAATCTTTTCGATTGTCCACTTGCCTTCGTGCTGATATTCGCGCTTGAACTGCCAACGCACGCCCTCGGTGGTGTAAACGTACTGCGGACCTACTTCCTTGGTGTTGACGGTGAACTTGGACTGACGGCCTGCCCACAGCGTACGGTTGCAACGGGTCTTGAAATTCGTGAGAGCCTGTTCTGCAATGAGTGCCTGAGAGAAAGGAATGTGCTTGCGCTGACTCTCGAAGTAGTCGGAGATAATCTGATTCATGCCTCGCTTCTGGAGGTAGATGAGAGAGGGCTGGGGAACGATGAGGTCGGGGGCTACATTCTTCTGAGTCTCGTACATTGCATTGGCAAGCACTACCATCTCGGTGTTGGCGGGGATGGCGGGTACGGTGCAATACATATCGGACTTGGTTTTCTTGGGACCATTGACTGCGCGCACGATGGGGTTGCCTGTGGCTGCGCGTCCGGTAACGAAGAGCATGAGAGGACGGCCTACAGTCTTGGTCTGTCCGTCCTCAGAGTAGCCGTCTACGCCGGGAACGAGCAGGGTGGTGTAGTCCTGGGGGATGTTCTGCTCTTCCGAACCGAGAACAATCTCAAAGGAATTCTGTGAGGTGTTTGCGGTCACTGCGGTGGTAACGGTCACGGAACTCTTCGGCTCGTCAATCATGTAGTGTTCCACTTCGGGAGAGGTAACGTTGACGGTCTTAGCCTTGAGCATAAGCTGCATAAGGGGAGTATCGTCACCCTTAAAGGCGAAGAGTTGGTCATCGATGTCGGGTTCCACAAAATTTCCGGGTGCGACACCGCCAGTGGCAAGTGCTGCGCCGGAGACAGTTGAACCCTGACCGGCTACTTGGGTTTTGAGTCCCACGGAGCCATTGCTCGTGGGGACACTGGTGTTGGTATAATCCTGAACTGCCATTATTTAATGTATTAAAGCGTTATTGTTTTTTTGGGGGGTGAGCGAAGATTTCTCCACCATGCATTCCGCCTGTGGCCTCTGCTGCGACCGAAACGGTTGTCGCAAGTCCCCCACATTGCGTTTGCAATCCTGCGTTGCCTCGCGTTGCGGTTACCTTAGTCTGCGGGAACTTTACGGTTTCGAAATCTTCAATGCTCATATATATAGAGTTGAAATTGTGGTTGGTAAAACTATGCCTGCGAAGCAAGGTCGAAAATGCTCTGCGTTGCAAGGTTCTTCTTGCTCTGTCCGCCGTTCGCGCCTTCAAGGTGGGGAGTGCCGTCACTTGTCTGCGACTTGCGAAGTTTCTCTTCAATCTTGCTATTGCGACCTTTGACTTCGCCCTCCTGCTGCGCCTCGGCAACTGCTTGGTCGAAGTTCTGGGCATTCATCATCAGCTGAACGGTTTCGGGGGTGAACTTACCCATGATGAGGTCGTCCGCGATGTGGCACATGATGTCGAGTGCCGCGTCGGTCTCTTCATCACTCCACCCGTTTTCCTCTTTTGCTTTGGCAAGGTCATCGAGCGACTGCTGAATGTTGGTTTTGTAGTCCTCTTCGAACTTTTTGTTCTGGTTTACTTTTTCGAGGTATTCGCGGTTAGCCCTTGCCATTTCTTCCTGGCGTTCGGGGTCATTGACTGCATCGACAATCTCTGTGCCGTAGTTCTTAATAAGGGCAATCACGGGGTCCTTACCTTCGTGCCAGTCTACAAGGAACGATGCGCTGCGAGGGTCGTTCCCAAGGAAATCGTCAAGGCTCTTGCGGTCGGTTCTGAGGGCATTGAGTTCTTTGTCGTTCGCTTCAATGTCGTCATACAGCTGGTCGGCATAGGCATCGTCGCTGTCGAAAGTCTTGTCGGGGTATTTGGAACTGATGCGCTCGCGCAATTGGTCGCGTTTGGACTTCTTGGGTGGTTCTTCTGCCATGCCCTCGTCCATTGGCGGGTAGTTTTTTTCTTCTTCCATATGGTTTCAAAGTTAATGTATGCGCAAATTTAAGGGGGTAACGCATTACACTTCCTTTATTTTGAACCTCATGTGCGTTGATTTTCGTATCTTTGCCACAAGACAACCGCCGATTGGGCAACTTAAGAACGTTACACGCCAACGTAACATTCTCAAGTTGCCCAAAACTTTTTTTCCGCATATGAGAAAGCACGAAGCAAAATTCCCCTATTCAACCGAGAGAGACAAGGAACTACTGCGGGCATTCCGCACTGAGTTGTCGGAATGCCGCCACATACTGATGGATGATATATACAAGCGAATAGTTAAACGTCCGTGTTCGCGATTTTGGGTAACCGAGGAGCGTGCCGCCATTGCCGTTTCGCTGATGCTACATGGCGAACAAGTCTGTTCTTCGGGGGCTAAAATGTCAATGTACCGTGAAATATTCCGCCGCTATCTCATTGAAAGGGTAAAGCAGCCATGCCGTAGTATGGCTTCCATAGTGGAGCAAATCGTCAATTCGCCTGCACCGGAATTTTACATTTCGCCATCGCGCGCAAAGAGCATTCTGATGAGGGCGAGGAAGCTCAAAAGCAACTAACCGATGGGGCAAAAAAAGAGTGATGCTTATTTGCACCACTCTTATGCCCAAAGGCTATTTGTCTTAAATGCTATAATATAGCCTACTCTAAATGTTTTGCTGGTTCTTCGCCAATCAATTTCCTGAATTTATTCTCTATTCTATTCATGTCGAGAATAGATAATTGTTCTTTTGCAATCTTGTGTAGAATATCCATTCTCTTAGCCTTGCAGACTTCTAATTTTAGCAACTCTGAGTTTCTCGCTTCAATATTAGATAGCACAACGAGTTGGTTTATAGTTGCCACATCTCTGATATTATACCCTTTCTTTGCCAATTCAGGATTAGCTTGCTCCCAATCTTTTGCAGTACAACCAAATAGAATAATGTTAAGCATATCAGCTTCAGACGCATATAGTATCCGCTCTTTGTACTTGGATATATTGTATTTCGGTATAAGTGATTTTATAGCGTCAGTCTGAAGCGTATAGTTCGCTTTTGAAAGAATTCTATTCACATTCCATGTACTGAGCAAGGGATTCTGCTCATTTTCTTTAAGCCGTTGATATTCTTTAATAAGGTAAAGTTTAAACATTGGGCTTATTGCCGCACCGAATTCGAATGCAATATCTTTGTGCGCGTATGTACCGCCATACCGCCCTGCTTTGGAAAATATTCCGATAGCATTGGTCTTTTCGACCCAGTTACTTACGCTCATCGTAAAGGTGGGAAGTCCAGCTTCTTGTTTAAAGTGGTCAAATTCGACCACATTAAAATTGGGGTTATACAAAGTTTCCCATGTTCCGAGAAATTCTATTGTAGCTCTATTGCGAATCCAATTCTTTATAACATCAGCAGTCCTATTATCTTCGTTCTTAGCCTTAACCATATCAGTTAAACTAATATAGTCATTTTCTTTGTTTGTCACAATAGAAATGTCAGTACTAAGTACATTAATTTTTTTCGTTTTTGCCATATCTTATAATTTTTAAGACAATGCAAAGATATAAATTCGTCTAATTGTATAAAACTTGTTCGCACCACTTTTTTCTTCGATACTATAAATTCCATGTTTGGTAATTAACTGCAATATTTTTCTGCTAAGTAATAACCGCCTCAGTAATAGTCCCCGTCTTCGGTTTATGTCTGGTTGAATTGTTCTTCCGTTGCTTGATTGTAGGCAAGGGCATCACCTTGAAGTTGTAGGCAATGTGCAGTCCGATGGCACGGGTCATCAAGAGGTCATCGTGCTTTCCGGCTATTGCCCCGTAAGCACCATTCTGCTTTTGTTCATAGCTGAGAAACTCGTCTAAGCACCGCTCGTCACGTTCGGTATAGAGGTGTTCGCGCACCACCTTGATTAGGTTCGAAATGATTTTCGGCTTGGTTGCCACGTTGGTGTGGAAACCATAGCGCAATGGCGCACCTTCGCGTATTTCGTCCTCGCTCTGTTCGCGTGCGTAAAGGTTGGGATATGCGTCCTTGATTTGGTAAAGGATAAACTGCGACTGGTCTCCGTCGACCATGCGCTCCCTGTCCTTCGTTTCAAGTGTGTTGCTCTCAATCACCAAAAGCGCGTTGTCGTACCAGGCTGCCACTTGCGCTGCTTTCCACGCGAGCAAGTCCATGTCGATATGCCCATACCACTGAGCCACTATCTCAGGCCGCTCCCCGTTCATGAGGTACATACGGTCGATGACACAGATAACGGAATAGTCTGCCTTTGCGCTGCGCCCGCCGATGTCCACCACAACAAGGTAACGGTCGGTTATCCGCTCTTCCTGACTAATGTCCGGTTTGTCCCACACACAAAGCAGTCCGGTGTGGTCTTCCTTGAAACGTAGATTGCGTAGGGCATCTTTGCCTTCGTCTGCATCGCCGTATATGTCGCCCACGAATCTCGGCTTGCGACAACTGGGGCGTAGTTTTTCGACCAATAATTTATCGAACACTTTGCAGCCACTATAAACGAAAGCCTCGCTGTCATCGGTAGGAAACTCGCTCGCTATGTCTCCGTGGTCACCAAATTTCTTGCGCTCTTCAATGTACCATGCAATGGCCTCCAAGGTTGCACCGCGTTCCCACAGATACCACAAATACCTTCCAGGCTCCACGCGCCCGCTGGGTGAGTAGGAGTTTTCGCGGTTCTCCCAAAGTTCTTGGGCAAGTGACTTGCGCGCTTCATCGGTTAACTCTATCCGGTATTGGTCTATCTGATACCAAGCTATGAAGAGTGCGCGAAATTGCGATTCGCCGTTCTTGGCTGCAAGGTATTCCCGTTCGAAGAAATTGCCCGTGCCGTTGGCGGTGCTTTCGTACACAATCATCGTGTAAGGTTTCAGCAGAATACCCGAACAGGCGGAACGCACCACGCGTTCGGGAGTCTTGGAATCGGTGGGTGACCACAGACCGACCTCGGTGCAATGCACAAGGTTATAGTCACCGCCTCGCGCGCTGTCCGGCTTCTCGTAGGAGCCGACTTTGATTTTGCAGTTTCGTTGGATAATGCGCTGAATGTTGCCACTGTTGCTGACACTTTTTATTTTCTGTTCGCCGGCATCGTATTCCTCCCCCATATCGTGAAGCATCTCAACGGGGTACTCGCCTATCATCTTGTTGAACATATCGCGCACTTCGTAGGAAGCATCCTTGACGTGACCTACAATAAGGGAGTTGAGTCCGGTTTTGTGGACGAGTTGTAGCCACGACATATAAATCTGTGTGGCGGTTGAACCTCCCCACTGACGTGCCTTCAGCAGTACCAGACGAATCGGTTTGCCTGCCGTGCGCATCTCCTCAAAGGATGTTATCAGTCTGCGTTGCGGACGGTTAAGGCTAAAGCGGATATCGTCACCGCCGCCCTTCACCTTAATCCAAACGAACATGACTGCCCAGAAAGCGAAATCATACTTGCACCTTATGCGGATGAAAGCCTTGACTATATAGTCGTAGGTTTCCTCCGTGTAGGGCGTTTCCTCGCCCAGTGCTGCGTAGAATGCCTCAACACTTCCGGCTTTAACCAATTTCTTCACAAACGGAACGCCAAACATCTCGTTGGGCAACCATTGTTCGGGGAACGGAAAATCGGAAATGGTAACGTGGGTACGCGCCAAAATGCTCCCTTCGCCGGTAACCGGGTTGAAGGGAGCGTTTATCTCGGCGTTGCGCCTTTCGTTTTCTTTGAGCAGCTGCGCTATGGTCATGGGCTATCTCAATAGGTTTGTTTCGCGGGGTTCGAACTGAATGCTGGCACCATATACCATTTCGCCCGAATCGAGTTCACCAATGCCCGCAATACGGAAATACTTGTATCCTGTGCCACGGAATCCTCTAAGGGTATGGTCTTTCGACGACCAAACGACGAACCAGTTTATCATATCGCGCGAACCATAGAGAATTGACCCGATGTCGAACCGTTCGAAGTCGCCGCGTTGGATAAGTGTGTCGATGGTCTTGTAAAGGAATGGGGCATCAAGTTTCAACGGGCGGGTTATGTATAGCACTTTGGCTTTCTGTTCTGCCTCGCCGTCAAAACTTGAGAAATTTACCACCTTGTTGTCCATATCTACCGCAATGGCTTCAGGGTAATAGTTGGTGCCGTATTTAATCCGGCAATCGGTCATGCCCCATGTCTGCGACTTGAGCGAATAAACGTAGGCGTAGTTCTTGCCTGGGGCATAGACGAATATCCGCTGATGGGAATAGTCGTACATCATTCGGCATTGGCTCAGGTACTCTGAGAACGGAATCAATTTGACGCAATCATCATCGGTATCGCTGTGGCCGAGCATTTTGTGCAGGACTCCGCTACAAGGAAGTTTGCTGATATCAAAGGGCGTTTCACTATTGATGCTATCCGAAACGCAGGATACCTCAGAGCCTCTGATGAGCATAAGCCCTCGGTCGGTGGGGAATATCACTTCTGAGTCAAGCTGCGTGATGGCTTCGGGGGTTATACACACATCGCGGGATATGGGCTGCTTTGAAGAGTATGCGCCGGTGCTTGCTACTTCCAATGCCCATACCCCTTCGGTGGTAAAGGCGTAAAGGGGGAATTGTCCGAACTGTCCCTGCGAGAGGGCTTTGGCGGCGGAGGATATGTTGAGAATCCGTTGTGCGCCTACGTCATTCGCTAACGATGCGGGAAAAGTAAACGGAGCATTAACCGGAGATTGGCGGATAGACGCTGGGCGGTGAAGCATATCATCGACGGTTTCTGTGTACGAATCTGCTCCGATATCTTCCCAACTTTCGAAGACTTCATCGGTTTCATTCAAGTCTGTGCTTAACCAATACGAGCCGTTAAGTAATGGATGTTGACTTAGAGTTAAACTCACAACCTTATACTCTTCCGTAATGGTGTCACGCAAGTAAATGGTTAAAGACTTGGCGTTATTGTGGGGAAAGAAAAACCATTTATACCATTGGTCGTTATAGTATCCACAATTCCCTTTTATAGTTTTAGTTTCCCCATCTACACTAAGATGAACATAAAAAGTTGCCTCCACAGTAGAGAAAGGACTCTGCGGTTCTGGGTAACATTGCGTGTAGTCGAATAAATGCAGACGTTGGTTGTATGAGGCAAGATGCGCATTTTTAAAGGTATATCGTGAATACATTTCGTCGTCGAGTGTCTGTTGATTCGTCAATGTACTCAGCACGCCTTTGGCTATAACCACAGACTGGAAGTCGTTCTTATAGATATCGGAAGTGGAAAAGGACGCAATGAGATAGAAGTTCGCCACGTCTAACAATTCCTTAATTCGATTTTGCTTTTCAGCAATCGACACATTATAATATTGTTTTTGTTCGCCACGATTATCGTACTCATAAAGGCTTTTAGCCCTTTCGTACAAATCACCACCCATAGACCCATTGTCTACTATTGAATAGCTATAACTTTTACCTTTCATGGCACTCTCATGGCTGAAAGTCATGAGGTGCTTCGTATCGTCATATGCTTGCCCTTGGTCGTATGAGAATACTGGAGATGACGCATACACATCTACCCCCGCAATAATTCCTTCCCACTCGCTTGGTATAGAACCCTCAAATTGATACCTAAGTACTGACGAAAATGCGTAAAGTAACAATTCTTTAGAGCGAGTCGAACTGAAAGTAATAAAAGGCACATTACCGGCATTAGGAATCATAAGAATAGGGTCCGATATTCTGGCATAGCTTCCATCAGCCAACCGCAAAGCGTAACGGACGAAAAACGGATAAATAAAGCGATTCCGTTCAGAACCATATTTCGCAACGAATTTATTTGCGGCTCCCATTACTGCCTCGTAATTCTCAGAAGTGTACTTAAGAACTTGCTCGCCATATGCTGCTGTCGTTAGCCCTTTCCGAACGGAAATCGTCACCCGTCTTTTCTGGGACTGTACTGGATTATCAGTTTGGATTCGGAGTCTTAGAATTTGTGTATTTTGAGTGACTACAGCAGAATCACTTGATCGACTATCGAAGATTTCAACCCCCCTATAGTATTCGGGGTCATGTCCCACTAAGTCAGTTTCGTTGCTATATATTGCTTCTATTTGGAAGACATATCCACCAACCATCTCAAAGTAATATTCAATCCCTTTCTCTAAAGCGTAATCGAGAACCGCGAAAGCATAGCCAACAGTGACGGTTCCTGTATAGTTGAATTGTACCTCAATTGTTTTATTTTCGTATGCTTCGTATGAAGATTCGGCTGAAGCGGTTTCGTCGAATGTCAATTGAGTTTCGTATATATACTCAATTAGGTTGCTTTTAAGTTTAAATTTCATCCGCACATCCGGCACCTGCGTCCCCAGATAAATGTACTTTCCATCCTTATATCGGATGTAATGCAGGTGCAGACTGGTTGAAACGACAAGTATTCTGCCAATAGCATTAATGTCAACATACTCCTCGCCATCTTCAAGAGTAAGAAATGCTGATGACGCTTTTGTCCCGTTGTGGGGCAGGAACGAGACTTTGCCATCGGTCGAGGTCTCTCGGATGATGTAGTTGCAGAAATCTGAGTCCTTATGGATAAACAGAATTTCCTGCGTTTCAGTCAACCCGAACATTTCCTTCGGTTTATGGATAGGTCTGAGAGAGCCGTCCTCTTGTATTACGTTGATGGCCGTAGCGAGGTCACCGTCCGGGCAGGGAAGGTCGGACGGGCTTGCAGTATAACCATTGTATTTTATTTCCTTAATCATAGTGCGTTACTTGTTGTATTCGCCAGCCAAGCCGGAAAGTTTGTCGTGAAGACTTTCGCTGACTTGCGAGGTGGTGTTAATGTCTACACTTTGGCTCTGTTGCTTCGGAACAACATATTGCGTCAGCTTCTCCATGACGATGATGCGGTCGCGCGGTTCGAGCTGCTCAAAGTCCTTGGCGAAGCCGCCGCTTTCAAAGTATTCGCCCACACCTTTAGAAATACAGGTGCAAATGAGTTGTCTGTAGGGCTTGGGCTTGTTGGGTACACCTTTTTTGCGCCCCCCGGTTTTGAATCCTCTTGCCATGTTGTTTGTTGTTAGAATGGGCGCAGCGGTCGCAGGATGCGTCCGCTCCGCGTGTTGAGTTTGCTCTTTATCTCTTCGATGATGTTTTGGGCTTTAGCTGCCCAGTTCTGTGCGGAAGTTGGTTTGGTTATCATCAGCCACTCAGCGAGAGCCATGTCGACCATATACTCGTGAATCAGTTGTTCAAAGTACTTTGCAGTGGTTGAACTGAAATCTTGCGGAACTTTGAGCGTGATGACGTAGGTATCGGTCTCGCTGAAATTGTCGTTGAGTTCCATGCCGTCCTCGCAGGAGTCTTTCGTGAAAGGATAGAGTCCTTCCACGCAGGAGGTATGTACCAGGTCAAGGATGCGGGTGATGCGGTCGATGTTGCCGTCTTCCGTTATGTCGAACACTTGATGCGACTGGTGCGGGTTTTCTGCTTCCATCACGTCTGCCTCCACATAGGCAATGTTGGAAATGTCGTATAGCAGAGCCTCGCGGCTAAAGAGAAGTGTGACAGTTAGTTTCGCCTCTTCGTCGCTGCTGCTTGCGTGGCTCAAGTATTGCGCTATCGTTTCGGACGTTCCAACTACATATCCGTATGCGCCATAAACTACTTTTGCGTTACTCATATCTGATGTCGTTTGATTGGGGTTGGATGTCTGTTGCAGGGGCATGGGTTCTTGCCGGGCGAATCCGTTTGTTTATTGCGGTGAGTAGTTTTACAAGGTCGGCGTTTGCTCGCCCTGAATAGTATTCCACGTTTGTCGGCGAAGATATGGCGAGCCACTCAGAAAGTGCCGTGTCCACGATGTATGAATGCGCCGCTTGAGCAATATCCTCCTTTGCTGCCGGATTGAAATTCATTGGTACACGCAAGAGAAACATGATGTTATTGTCCTCTGTTCCATCACTCGTAGCAGGCTTTCCGGCATAGCCGAACGCCAGTCCTTCAGCCATCTTCTGTCGAAGTTCGGTAAACAGAATATCGTCTGCGTTGTTGCCATCGTCCACAAGGTATTCGGCAAGGTGGGAGCGCAAGCTGGCTATCGTTCCGCCAATAGACCGGAGCAGTATGTTGCGGTTTCCCTCGTCAAGTTCCTGAATCTTTGCCGCTTGCTCGGCATTTTCGTCCGTTGACAGTATGTCACCGATACTATACGCTTTTTGTAGGATGTCGTAGAGTATCTCCTGAATATATAGTTTGATGAATATGGTTTGCTTTGCCATTCCTTTAGGTATTATTCGGTTGCTGTTTCTGTTCCTTCAGTTGGTGCTGAATAGGTTGGTGCTTTCCTCTTAGCGAGCATATTGCGTGCAGTAGTCAGGTGCATCGTCGCTTCGTTCATATAGTTCTCTGCCATTGCTGGATTGGTTATCGTGAGCCATTTGTACATAACGTATGAGACGTAGAACAATTTAATGGCGTTCTCTGTGGATGCTTGGTTAACGGTGAGCTGATTTGTCGGTACTATCAAACTGAGGGTTCCGCCCGTCATTTTGGGCGCGTAGCGTTTCAGCGCATTACAGAGTACGCTGGTAGCCGAGTCCATTGCAGGGCGAACAAAATCGATGTTGCCATCGGTCATTGATATACGTTCGTAGGCGTTGCCGTCTGCTTGCAAAATCTTCGCACCGAGATAGGCGGTTTGCACATTAAGCAAATCAAGTATGTCGCACGTGTCTATGTCGAAAAATAAATTGTATTCATTCATAATGCAAAGTTGTAGATTAAGTGCGTTATCGTTTCTTTATTTTGGTTTTTAGCCGCTCCCCACCCATGCAATAATGTAGGTGGGGACGCGGTTCGCTATTTATGATATTTCTTTTTCCACGCCTCGTATTTGTGAACGATTTCGACTTTGTTCTGATATATCAGTGAATCAAGTTCCTTCTTCAATTCCTCATTATCCGGGTTCTTGTGTATCGCGCGTTGCATTGTTTTAATGGCGTGTTCATTGCCTACGATAGAGTCCCAGAGTTCTACTTGACCTTCGTCCATTAGCTGTCGCATTCGTTGGTTGAATTCGCCGTCGGTGATATTCTTGCCGCGCCAGTTCTTGCGCAGCTCATAGTCAAGGTTCTTGAAGTCCTGAGTGATGCCGTTGTACTGTTCGTTGATGGTACGCTGTTTGGAGTTGTCATCACTTGAAGAGACGTAGAACTTGCCTGCGAACGGAATGTCGTTCTCCTTCAGTTCGGAAGTGTCGCCCGTCAGCATTGCTTCGAAGGTTTTCTTCATCTTGGTGGCGAAAGTCATCGTGCCGCCGCCAACTTGTTCAATGATGTACCAAATTGCACTCGGATTCAGCATAGCTCCTGTTGCGTTTTCAAGTCCACCTCTGCGGTTGGGTTGTCCGCCAGTATGCTCGTTGAGCCATTTGCTCGCGTCAATCATGACTTGCGGAGTGTCCTTTCCTGCACGTTGCCATTCCGGAGCCTGCTTGTTGTTGCTCGTTGCATTGGTGATTGGACGGCCAAGAAAATCTCTATTGTAGAGATAGGCATCAGTGATTGGTGCCACAATAGTCGGGATGAATCCCTTAACCAGCATTCCCGGGATACTCATATCACCGGACGCAAGATTGTAGGCATCATCATCGTAGAAGGGAACCACTGAGAAATCGTTGATGTTCGACATCAGAGTTTTCACAAAATGGTCTGTGGTTATCTTTCCATTGATGAGGTCTACAATGGATACGCCCGTTCCGAACATACCTCTAAATTCTTGCGGCAATGCATAGTGTAGGAATCCATGCTTGGCTACGGGGATATTAAAGAATCGATAGCGGTTCCATTCCGAAAGCCCGTAGTATCCGTTTTCGTCATCGTCGTTGCCTCCGCAGATTGCAGTACCCAGCAAAGCCGACAACATACCCATTGCAAGTGCGCCAGCTACCACCCCGGTATATCGTTGGGGATTGCTCTTCATCCACTCCTTGTTCATGCGGAGAGACTGGAACACCGCGTTGGCATAGTTGTAGTGTTTGCGGAAGAAGGAATCCATCCAAGCACCGCTGCCGTGGGCATTGAAGTTGACACTGCACTCTTTGGCATCGTGTATGGACTGCTTCACGCTTTTACCTCGCTGACGGCTCGTCATGTAGGTGGCGAAACGTGTGGCGTTCTCCACACCGGCGTTGATGTATTCGATGGCATCGAGTATGCCCTTGACGGCTCTTCGTGGCATCGTGCCGTACTTGTTCTGCACCTCGCGCGTCATCTTGTCAACCTGTTCTTGGTAGTCTTCTATGCGGCGAAGGTTTGTGATACCAGTCTTGCCTCCGTTTGTACAGAATTCGTAGTAATAGCGGTCGGTATCGTTCGTGAGGTCAAGTTCATTGCGGTCGTACCTTCTGATGAGGTCGTAGATGCCTACAACCCTTTCAGTTCCGGTTTTGGCGTCGCCGTTGAGCAGAGAACCCCCAGGCATTATTTTGAAATAGTTAGCCACGAAGTCCTTGGTGTATCCTGCGCCTTCTTTAATGAATCCGCTTGCTGCTGCGGTGGCAAGGTCGCGTTGGGCATTGCTTACCACAAATTCGGGAGAGAAGGAGGTCTGCACTGCTGCAAAATGGCGGAGAAGTTGTTTCTCCACAGCATTGTAGTCAGAGGTGAAATCGAGCAAACCGTTGACGGCCTGTGCCGCGCGTGGATTTCCATTGACGTAGACAATATACTTTTTGCCGTTGCGGTTCACCACAATTTGGTGTTGGTCTTCTTCCCATTGCGGAGCGTGTAATCCCGTCTTGAGTTTGGAGTTGATGCGTATGTATGTGCCGTTGGCAAGTCCGTTCTTCACATCGTCCTGCCAGTCGGAATAGGCATCGGCAATCTCCTGCTCGGTCATTCCGTCGTGGAGCTTGGGAAGAACAGAGGTGAGGGTGCCGTTTGAACTTTGCTCATATACCACTTCTCCCGCACGGAGTAGATTGGTCTGACTGCGCTCGGCAAGATTGAGAAGGCATTGTTTCATCACGTTGCGGTTGCCTTGACTCACTGCGGTGGTGGCCATGTCAATCATCGTGCCGAAGATGTATCCAGCGCGCGACTCGCGACCGTAGGCTTTCTTCATCACTTTTTGGAAATCCTCCGGGGTGAGTCCGCTGCTGCCCGCCACATAGTTGTACACGTCGTCCGCATTCTTAGAGTTCCATCCGCGAAGGGGAACATAGTTGGCATACATTGCTTTGGTGTCCTGATACTGCTGAAGAGAGATATTGCCGCTCACATAACTCTTGCGGAGTGCAAAGTCGGTGAGGTTGCCGACCAATTTCCATAGTTCATCGATGTCGGCTTTCCCAACTGCACCCTCAAACTGAGCAATAAGGTTCCGTGCTTCGTCTTCAAGATTATTGACATCGTAGGTGACACCTTGTGCGCGCTGTTCCTTATAGTCGGGATGGAATATTTCGGTCAGACCGGAATAGTCTTTGCATTGCGCTTCGATATATTGGTCGCGCAATGCATCGATGTAGGCATCAGCAGTTTGTCCTATTACTATAAGTAAGTCTTTGCGGTCGGCGAACGTGCCTAATTGGTCGGCTGCAACTTTGGCGTATTCACTATCGTCAATGCGTTTGCCCTGCCCCATTCGGGATTTGATGTGGGAAACCTTCTTGTTGTAGTCGCTGATTGCTTGCTGGTCACCGCTTGCCATTATCCTCAGTTTCTCAGCATAAGCCTTATCCATCATGTTCGCCAAGTTTTTCTTGGCTTTGTCCATCACCTCTTCGGCATTGCGCTCGGCCATGGCTTTGTTGCGCTCAAGACCGTGCTTGCAGTTGAGGTAGATTTCCACATCGTCCATCGTGCGCGCACCGCCCGGCTTGTCCTTTGTGTTCTTGATGATGTTGCCGATATGTTCGCCAAGGGGAGCCACAAGGTTGTTCTGCACTGCGTTGAGCTGCTCTTGGTTCACTGCGGGGAGCGAGTTCATCGTGCGCCATGCGTCCTCGTCATCGCGGATGGGACGGCCAAGGGCTTCCGCTATGCCGTCCTGCAATGCCTTGACGGAACGTGAGTAGTCGAAGAATGATTCCGATGCCTCGTTGAGGAACTTGTGCCCGTTCTCCTTGGGATGGCGCATTGCTGCCCAAAGCCCACCGAAAAGAGTCTTCGTGCCAAGTGTCTCAGCCTTTTGGTTATAGTAGGACGATGCCACGTTCATCGGGTCGTTGTTTGGGGCGGACGGAGTGCGGAAGAGAAGTCCACGCTCGTTGTCGGCATTGTTAATCTCACGTTCGGCAGCGGTTTCGTGCTTGGCATAGTCACCCACCTTGAGATGATTTTGTTTGGCAATGTCCTCTGCCTGGGCGAACACGTCAGGGTTGCCGTTGTCAGTGAGGTTCTTGTAGCTCTTCCAAAGAATGTAGCGAAGGTCGTTGTCGGTGAGTTCCGTGCCAAGGTTGATGCCCGCCTTACGGAGAAGGTCGGTGAAGAGCTGCTTCACCTTCTGGAACAGACTGCGGTTTCCGGCATTGAGGAAAGATTCGTCCTCGGCAAGGGTGGACATATATTCCTCGGTGGCTTTGCGTCTGTCTCCCTGATGCTTCTCTTTGGCAAGTTGGTCAATGGTTTGCGTGATTCCTTGCTCGGCATTGTTGTACACGTTGTCGAGGAAGTCGTTGAAGTTGCCATCACCCACCAGTCTGCGGAGTCCGTGGTGTCCTACGGCTTCATGGAAGACAGTCTTCTGCACGTCAGCTGCATCGGCATTGTTGGGCAGGACGATGGTGATGTGTCCTGTTTTCGGGTCGCACCATCCAGGCGCGCTGGCTTTCTTTCCGGTGAGTCCCTCGGTTGAGGTGAGGACGGTCACGTTGCCTTGCAGATTCATCTCCTTGGAGAGGGTGTTGACGGCTGCGGTTTTGGCTTCGGGAGATTCGGGGTTCTGCAATAGCAATTCTTCCTTAAACCTACCCGATGCATTTACCTTGTCGGGATGAGGTAGTGCGGCGTAGTCACCAGTCTGCAAGAAAGTTTTGAGTCCGTTGACAATTTCAGTTTGACGTTCACCACTGAGTTTGTCTGGGAAGTACACATACTCAAGGTAATTCACACCATCTTTGTCTTTGAATTTGTTGGGAGAGAGTTTGATTACTATGCCGTAGTTATCTTCGTTTGAGCCTTTCTTCGCAAAATTATCAGCGTTAGCATAATGATTTGCAATGCGAATACCTATATTCTCACTCAAGTCCTTATAATAGGATTCTTTGAGGTTCTTGCCCTTGAAACCAAATGAGCTTGATAGATTGTAAAGGAATTCGTGTGCGCCCATCTTGCCGTTTTGTGTAATCTGACTGACAATATTATCCAATCCTTTTGTTATTTCCAAACCATTGTCTAACTTTGCATACGAATTGGGTACGGTCTGCGCACTCCCGCGTGGATGACCAGCCTCGGAAGTGACACCTATAGTGCCACTTTCGTTATTTTTAGTGACCACCACTGCGGTGTCGTAGCTGCCGCCCGCATTCTTGTTCGTTGCAATTTCAACGGAATATCCATCGCCCAATTCCTTCTTGCACCAGTCTTTCAGTTCCTCTTTTGTAAAGCCTTTCTGATAAGCCTTGATGCTTCCGTCAGGACGGAGTACAAGAATTTCGGATGGGTCATCAAGCGTAATGCGTGTCACGCCTTCTTTGCCTTGTTTGGCAATGGAGTTTGCACCTCTAACGTTAATGACCATCTTACCGCCATCCTTCAGTTTGTCTGCCATGTTGTGCAGGACGTTGGCGCGCCAGTCATCGGGGATAACATTGAGTACTGCATTGCTCACAATGTAGTCGTACCTTTTGTCAATGTCATCGTAGCTTGTGAATGTAGGTTTCGTTCTATCCTCGGAGGGATATGGCTCCACGTCATCCACATTCATTCCGTTCTCGCGCATCCAGTCTGTGCCAAGACCAAGGCCGCTACTTGCGTCAAGGATGGAAACATCTCTTCCGTTGGAATCGGCCTTTACCCATTCTCCAAATTTCTTGTAGGAGTTGATAGTGTTCTTTACTTGGGTTGTGTGCCGTCCGTCCTCGTTGGTTTGCTCAGATATCCATCGGTCACCATATTCGGAGTTGAGTTCATCGCTCGTGCGGTAAAGCAAATTATCGTCCTGCTCGTCAGTCCGTTTCTCACCGCCGTTGCCGTCGGTTATCTTGGCATCGGAGTTTGAGTCTTGAATAAACTCATGGTAGTTGCCGCCCTTGTCGACAACCCATATGCGCATATTAGACACACTAACGGGAACATTCCCGTTCTCATCAAACTTAAGGAACAACGGCTCGCCGTGTTTGATGTCTTCGAATGGTTTTGCTTCGGTGTAGCTGCCGTGATGACCTGTTTGCCATTCTATGCTCTTTCCCGGAACTCCTATTAAAACCTTTGTTGCAGAACCACCAGACAGTGTTCCACCCAATGAACTCCACGGTGCGCCCTTTGCAAAACCTTTTCCACCATGGGAATTGCCGCCCAGTTTCGGTCTTAAGGAGATGCGTCCCGGTTTTGGTGTATGCTCTACGACTTTGCCATTGGGCATACGTCGCATACCACCGCTTTTAAGTATGTCGGCCAATTCATTGATGTCAGTTTCACGGTATGCCATATCCTTCGGTAGGTCGGTCACGTCAGTCTCTTCGGACTGCAATGTTCCACGACCTTCCAATTTGTTCAACACCTTCGAATCAAAGTCCGCTTGGCTGCCGTGGTAGACGCGTTGCTCACGGATTGTGTTCTTTGTCGGGTTCACCCCGTTCAGCAAGTCACTCATCACGCGGTCGGCAACTTCCTCGGCACTTGTGTAGTGGATGTGCAGGAAGTCTGCCACACCTTTCCAGAACTTATCAAGGGCTTGCTTCACCTTCTCCAACGCACGGATGGCGCGCGCCTTCTCAAAGATAGAGCCTTCGCCTTCGGCAATCTTGCGTTGCTCCTTACGGAGACGTTCTGCACCGCGCTTGCCCGAATAATGGGCAAGTACTTCATCGGCAATCTCGTCATCGGCCTTGAGTTCGGGGTAGCGTTTCTTCACATCGTCCCAAAGTTCCTTCTCGCCCTTCATTAGGTTCACCACGTTCGCCCACTCTTTCGGGTTCCCTTGGCGCAGGGCGGTTGCCCAAAGGTGGGTATATTCATGGATGGGCGTGTCGGCTTTGGCGATGCGCGGGTCGATGTATATCTTGCCGCCCTTGGTGAATCCATACGCTTCGCCGTTGGGGGTGCGGAAGAAACGAATATGGTCGGTAATTTGAGCATCGGCTTCGTTGAAGATGACGTAGTCCTTTGCACCATCGGCACGGCCACCACTCATGTTCTCGGCAGGGTATTTGATGCCAGCAAAACCAGCTTCGGACAGCAACTTAGATGCTTCCTCTTCAGAGTAATCTTCAAAACTACCCGCGACCTTTCGGTAGATGTTCTCGCCTGTTAATTTGTCGAAGAAATCGTTTTTCAAATCACCATCTACCCATTCGGCTATACGGTCGGCTGCACCTCTAAGTTTTTCGCGTTCATCTAAATTACCTTCTTTAGCTTTGGTCGCGGCAACGTCAAGTAGCCTTTCAATGATGGAATACACATCATCTTCGGAATACTCTTTAGTCCAGTCAAGGTAGTTGTTCCCGTTGTCATCGGGGATTTCGACAGTATAAAGGTGATGATTAGCATCGGACATCTTGCTCAGTTCTTCTTCCTTCTGAGCAATTTCTTTCTCCAGAGCAGTTTTGTATTCACCTTTCATAAACGGCAATCTCTCTTTTGCTCTACTGATGTCGCTTTTGAGTTTCTCTTTCCGTAGAGTAGACTGGTTGCTTGCGCGAGCATACGTTCTGCCAATGCCTTCTACCTCGGTTACATACGTTCCCCAACCATACACTTGCGCTCCTTCGCCCTCGCCCATGTGCGAATGGTCGAAGTGGTCGAAGTCCGCGCCGCTGCCGTGGTAGACGCGTTGCTCACGGATAGTATCAGCATTAACCTCCTGCCGTTCGGCAAGTCCTGTCGTGTCCTTGAATTCACCGCTATAGAGTGATTGTTTAATGGACTTGACGATTTCAGCCAAAGGTTTGCCGTCTGCTCTGCGCAACTTAATGGAATCGTAGAAATGCTCCACGACATGAGCATCGCCATCGTTGGTAATGCCCTCGTTCGTTTTGGGGGTGATAACAATACTGATGCCGTCCAACTCTCCACGGTTGTCAAAGTTGGAAACAGTAGCATTGTGGTCAGCCAAGCGGATGGTGACAATTTTGCCGTTTTTTGTCTCAAATGTAGCGTATTCGGATTTGCTTCCATCACGGGTTGCGCCAAGTGCAGTTGCTACATCACCGATGAAAGTTTTAGTTTGGTTTGAATGTTTTTCGTATTTTGAAACGATAATATCAATATCTTTTAGTACTTTTGCACCATCGGCACTTGAAACGACAGTTGGTTGATGTTCCTCGCTTTGAGAAACGTACGCGGTTTCAAGTGCTCTTTTTCGTTTAGCACTCAACCTTACATCGTCCATTTCCCTTGCATCGTCCATCACCCTCTGCCCCTCTTCATCATCCACGGACACATCAATGCCCGCGTTCTTCATGGTGTTGGCAAGTTCGTCGCGGATGGCGCGCTCTTCGGGGGTGACTTTGCTGCGACGGGAGTGGCGCACATCAGCTTTACGTTTGCCCTCGTAAGGCATTCTGCCGCCATAGGCCTCAGTCAGAGCCTTATTGGTGATGCTTGCCATAAGGTGGGCATCATCGGTAAGGTAATTGATGGGACGGTTCTTCTTGACCACGTTGTCAATGAAGTCTCCAACTATGTCACCATAGCCGGTGGATTCGGACAATGTTTTGTAGTCCTTCACATCCGTGTAACCGCCTTTCTTCGCGAAGTCAAACATCTGCGTCATGGCATACTGCATAGGAGACATATGTTTGCCAATCTCTGCTTTGTCGTAGTTATTACCGAAGATAATGTGCGCGTTGTCTTCAGTAATCAATGGCATACGTTCGTCAGCCTGATCAATGTTGAATTCGACAGGGTGCTGTTCCATTTCGGTGCGTGCTGTCTCCTTGATGAGCTTCATATAATTCGGGTGCTCGGTCACGTCTATCAGTTTGCCATTGGCATCGCGCACCTTTATTCCGGCAAAACGCGGTTTAACGCCATATTCCTCACAAAGTTGCAGATACGTCTGAAGGTCATTGTGATGGCCAGGAATCTCATATCTGCCGGTCTCGTTCTCAATAACTTTATCACCGGGTTCGAAGTGCGGACAGACAAGCACTCGTTTGCCTTCCTTTATGCCATAAACGTGCTTTGTACCGAAAGTCTTGTCGTAGGTGTCATTCAGCCATGCCGATGCCTTATCTTTCGACATACCTTCCGTCTCCTTCTTAAAGTCAATCCCTTTGGCCTTTAGTGCTTTCTTCTTGTCTGCTGCATTAATGAGCTTCTCGTTCTGTTTTGCAGTATAGTTCTGCCACTGGCGCATATTATACCATACCGCACGGGGGAGTCCCGATGCATGGAACGGAATGACCATGTCAATCCAAGGACAGTTGAGGGCGTATTCAAGCTGGGCATCGTTGGTGACCATCATCATTACCCCGGCATCCGGATACTTTTCGCGGAGTTCCTGCGCCACTTTCCAGTTGAAACCTTCCTGCTCGTTCATGATGATCGGTTTGCCGTTCTCGCCTCCATAGGCAGCGATGGACATATTTACACGTAGACCCGTTCCACCGAAAATTCGGACAAAGTCGGGACTCTTTGTATAGGCTTGTCCCATAAGTCCGATGGCTGACATATGTGCAAGCACTTGGAAATAGTCCTCTACATAGTCAATGCGGAAATCGTTGTTGGAATGGAAGCGCAAACCGCCAATGGAATTGAGTGCGTCAATCTGTTCCGGGGTGAGATAACGCAGCTCATCGGTGTAAGGCATATACTTGCTGACTTTCTTCGCGCTTGAGGATGACTTGGCATACTTCGTTGCCTCGTTCCAAAGGCTCAAGGGACGGAAAATGTTGCGGGTATCACAGTCGTAGGCTGCGTCCTCGCTGAAATGTGTATGTTCCTCTTTGTGAACCTTGTCGTAAATCCAATCCTCGCAAATGGATGTGATTTCGCCTTTTACAAATGATTTGTCCGCGTCATGCAGGTCGGCATATTGGGCGAGCCTCTCTGTTACGACTTTAGCCAAAGCATTTGCACTATTTGTCTCGCTGATGTCACCTCTCTCGTTGAGCGAGCCGAGCATGAGGAGAACATAACTGCGCGCGTTGTTGTACTGCGAATAGAGTTCGGGTAAAGACGGATTATAGTCGTCTCCGGCATCTTTTCGCTGACTCCATTCAGCAAGACGTGTCTGCGCAGCCTTGGTGAGTGTGCTTGGGTCTTTAGCCGTGGGCTTCCGCTGACCATACATCAATTTTCGTCTTTCACGTTCCGACTTCGCATTATAGACACCATTGCGTGCCGCCATAAAGGTATGGATAGAGTCCTTGAGTGCCTGACGCTTGTTTTCCACATAGCAGTAAACACATGGAATCTGAAGACCATATGCACGAAGATGCTCATTCAGTTGCACGGATTCCTTCAGCGTGAGAGGTCTTCCCAATCTACGTTCTGCTTCCTCTACGCAAGCAAGGTTCACAAATGAACGGGGGCAGCTTGTATCCACATCAAAAGAGAACCCGTAAATATCGGCCTGTTTGCGGACGGGAGAATTGCCAAGTGATGTTTTGTCGCGTCCTTCCATCTTGTCTTCAAACCCGTCAATGATTTCATTCACTTCGTCTTGGATGGCTCTACGCATAGACCAGTTCTCAAGAGCATTTGCCGTGCTTTGGCGTGCGTTAGCAAGAGACTTGTAATAAACTATCGTGAAGGGTAACGTGCGCTTGGAATGCTTTTCAGAATCGTCAGCGAATTCCCCTCTTTCGTTGGGAGTCTGATACCCAGTGCGATTCTTGATGCCTCGCGCATAGTCCGACATGACGGCTCCGCCAGAAATGCCAAGACTATTTTCAGCCATCTCCGTCCGTGTGGATTCCGACAATGATTCCGATGCTTCCTTCGCGTCCGCAAACGCGCGCTCAATAGTGTCCGCAAAGTCCTTCACCGCCTGTTCGTAGGCAGTCAGTTTGTTACCGCCAACGAAACGCTTCACCGTTTCCCACATCTTCCGTGCAACATCGCGCAGGGCAGAAAGAGTCGGGTGGTCAAGTCGGTAAGCCAGTTTCTCAGCCATATCGCGGTCGGTAATCATCTCGCCCACGATGTCGGCAACCACCTCTTCGGCAATTTGGTCATCGGTGAGATGCTCGCCTTCGTAGAGTTCCTTGGTGGCTTTGAAACGCTTGTTCCATTCCTCATCGCCCACCACGGCGCGTGCCTTATCAACGAGCGACTTGTAGGCATCTTCCGATATGGAACGTACTGCGTGCGTCCCTTCGTGACCGAACACAGTGGAAAGCGGGTTTTCGGCATCGCGTGCAATGCAGATGACAGGACGACCATTCTTCCCATGGGGGGCATAAGAGCCGTTTTCGGGCATATGGTCTACCCATTCCACATCAATGCCTAAAGACTTTGCTACCGACTCACAGGCTTGTCGCGTGCGCTCTGTGAGAGGTTGCTCAGGGTGGGCGTGAGGTTCACCGTCCGTTTTGCGTGCGTTCCCTTTCTTCGACCCAGTAAACTCTGCGTCGACACCCGTCGATACCTCCGATATCTGGTCTGAAACGGAGTTTTTGTTGTCTGTTTCGGCTTTTTCGGTGGAAGATGTTTTGCCGGTAGTGTGTTCTATTGTACCTTTGTAGGCAGAAGAATCTTCACCGGGAGCGACAGCCCTGCTCCCTTCATCGGTATTAGGGGTTGCTATGGTAATATCGGGTGAAGATTTTTCTTTCTCTGTTCGGTTGTTGTCAAATGCCGTTACTACCCAATTCTTACTATTTTCGATAATGTTTCCTTTATCGTCACGGAGATTCTTACGAATGACTACGCTATAGCCATCTTTATCCAAAACGACCTTATCCCAACGACTTTTCTTCTCATTGACTTGTCCATTGTTGATAACGTCATCAATAATTCTCATGGCTTCTTCCGCATTGGCGAAGTCATGGTAACGTTCGATGTGCTTGTCTATAATGTGGTCAAGCCCTCGGTTTTCCGCTCTATTGCCCCAAACCAAGTCAATGTCCCCAAGGTCATCGCGATGGAACACGCCAAGCAAATCACCTTCTCTATGCTTTAAAAGAAAGTCTAAAGCAGCCTTTACCTTACCCTTAAATTGGTCATAGATATTGCCGAAGAAACCTTTGCCAATAGGCTGCGGTTCCTCTTCAGCCCTTGCCCGTTCTTCGGGAACACGCGCCAAGTCCTCCCAATACTCAAGTTCCTGACGCGCCTGCTTCACCTTCTCATCGTGAGCCTTTCGCGCGGCAATCTTAGCCATTGCACCATTTGCGTGGGGAATCTCTTCCGCCTCGGCATCAGCGAGAGCCTTGCGCTTGTCCTCAACCATTTCCTTGATGACTTCGCTTGTAGTCTCCGCGCTTCCACCAGTCTGCTCCAATAGGGCATCGTAAGACTGATCCAAGGGAGCTTTTTCAAACATAGGTTCTCCTTTCTCATCTTTGGGGATACGATTCAACGCAGGAGCATGGTGGTCGAGTGGTGCTTCTGTGGTAGGAGTTTCCTTTGGGTTTTCATCCGTGACGATAGCCTGTCCTTCCTGGGGCTGTGGCTTTACCTCCGCAGAAGATTCTTCCACGTCGGTATGCGGCGTTTCCAGTTTACCAGTCTCCTGGTCAGATGAGGTTGCCTCACCTTCAGGTATCTTATTAGCTTCGGAAAGTCCGATGGCACTTTCGTCTTCGATTCGCTCGGCAGGAGCGATGTCAGTTTCTGAAGATTTCTCTGCCGCGTCAGTAGACTCAGTTTCGGCATTTATCTTCACACGTCCGTCTTCAATGCCTTTTTCTATATCTGAAACTCGCCAAATGTATCTACGCCCGTCTTTTTCAATGGCACACCTATTCCCGTCAATGCCTTCTACCTTATAGATGTGGCCATTGATGGTGATTTTGTCGCCCACTGAGATGTCGGCAGCAGTTTGTTCCTTTTTGTCGTCAGCAGCGGTTTTGGTGGTGTCCTGAGTTTTGGGACTTTCACCACTCGCGTCTGTTGCTCGTTCTGCATTATGACTTTTCGCTATTAATTCAGTAACCCTCTCGCGGGACGCGTCAAACGAAACAGGGCTATCTTTCGAGGCAATAAAAAATGTTCCGTCGTCTCTTATTCCCGTCACAACTCCGGGCGTGCCATCTTCGAAAGTGAACTCTGTGCCGACTTTTATTTCTTCATCGTTGTTCGCTTCAGATTGTTCTGAGCCTTGAACTTTACCGGCGAGTAAATCGTCAATGCCAGTTCTGACTTCCTCCTCTGAGAATTCAACCGAGTGACCTTCTTGACCAACCGGTCGCGCTACCCAATTACCATTGTCGTCGATGTGGTCGAATGTATACCGCTTGCCGTCATGCACGAATTCCGTACCCGTGGCAACCTGAGAAGAACTAATTGCACGATTGAGCGCGAAATTATCATTTCCGATATACGTTGCGGTTTCTCGTTCTGCCACTCCTTTTACCGCGTTGCGATATTCATCTGTGGTAAAATTGTACATTTGCCCATCTTCAGTTCTGACAGTAATACCCGTTGGCGTTCCGTCAGTTTCGGACTGCTCTATGCCTTCCACCGTGACTTCTATAACCTTACCGTTGGCATCAAGCACAGAAACTTTATCACCTCTTTCGGGCAACGTCTCGCCTTTCAAAATGGCATTGCGCTTAGAAAGGTATTCTTCGCTTATAGATTTATTGCCTTCATTGACAAGGTCCTGCGTGTTCTGTTCTGAGGCAAATTCGAATTCACTTACAGAGCCGTGTCCAATCTCACCCGTTACACCATCGCGTACAATTAGCATATCTGATGAGTTGGTTCTACGCGGGTCACCACTGATAACATACCATATCCTACCATCCTTATCCGTAGCTTGGATGGTGGTTCCTGACTCTTTGTTGCTGTTCTGCTCAACGTAAGATTTATTCTGTTCCAGTTTCTGCTCATGGTCTACAATGAGAGCGTCGTGCGCACCTTCTACCGCAGCCAAATTGGTGAAATATACGTCAAGGACATTCTGGACTTCTTTCTTTTTCTGCTCGTCCGCAATGTCTTTGGTCGCCGCCTCATAGATTTCGCGATAGCCTTCGCCGAATCCTTTCACTTTGGAATCGACTTCGTCGGTGCTACATCCAAGCAGCTTGGCGAGTGATACTCTTGCGCTATTGGCATTTTCTTGAAGTTTCGAAATCTCGTCAGGCGATTTCACATCGGCACCAGCATCGTAAGCATCTTGGTATCGCAGGTCGAGTGCATTGGTTTTACCGTTGTTGAGCGCACCATAATTAAGTGCTTGCTGAGTCTTAAGCGTTAAGGCATAGTTGATTATGGCCTGCTTCGCTTCACCACTTAAATCCGCATTATCTCTAATAGCACGGGTGTAAGCGATTAATGCCTTGTCGGACGTTTCGCCGCACAGGTCGATGTCATGCTTCAGCTTCGCCCAATATTCTTCGTCCAATACTCTTGTGCATTCCTTCTCGTTTTTCCGTTGCAACCGCGTCAGGTCAAGGCATTGCTTCTTATATGAGGCTGCTCCGATTGTTGTGTGAACACCACACACGATAGCATTGTCAATGACGGCACCCCAAGCCTTTTGGATTTGTCCCCAGGTCATATCCGCCCAAGAAATATTATTTCCTTTTTTTCCACTCAACGCTTCACTGACAGACACATCTCCGACCGTCAGAGCATTGATCAACTGACTTAGGTTGTTCTGCGTGTAGAATGTGAGACTGCCACCCATGCCGGCTTGCTCAAGCCGATTGGTAACGTACTTGTATACATCTGTTGCCTTGGCTCCCTTGGCAATCATTCCCAAAGTCTTTTCGAGGTTCGAACCATCGAGAAATTTGCCCAACGTCTTTTTATACGCGGTTTTTCCCCAGCTCATCATATGCTGGTCCAGGTAGCGTGACCACGGTCCGAAAATCTCGCCCAAACGCATACCCATCCATTCTGCTTGCCCGCGTTGGAGAGTCTCCTTTATAACGTCTCTTTCGCTATTTTGGTTGTCATGCACGAATAGTTCGTCACCAAATTTGATGCCTTCTCGCGTTATTTCAGCGACTTGTGCATTACCTGTGCGACGATTTGCCACATTGGTGAATACTTCGGGCACACTAAGAATAGTGCCGTCCGTAAAGCCTTGGGCAACTAAAGCAGCGGCGTTCACGCCAACATTCAAAGATTTGGCTGCGCCATAGCGCGTAGCAGCTGCCATGCCGCCTTCTTTGAGCGCAGTTTTTAGAGAGCGATTTATCGCCGATTGGGAGACTGCCCGTATACTTGCACTCGCAGTTTCGGCCACACCCTTGTCAAGAGCTTTAACTGCATATTTGCCCAAAAACTTTACGACACCTTTTGCCGCATTACCAGCAAGAGTTGCGACCTTAAAGGTTGGCAACATAGAGGTGCCCATAAACTGAATTAAGCCTGCTTTGCCTGCTTCATCGTAATAGCCCAACTTTTGCCGCCATTGCTCGGCCTTCTGCCCGAAATATTGCACAGCAGCTGCGAATTCCTTAACGCCTTTTTTCCCGCCAAATGCCTTTTCGATTTCGGGGCTAACCCCTTCGCCACTGGCAAGGTGATTGAGTCCCAAAGCCTCGTTCAAATTGGTCAGTCCCAGTGACCACCCGCCAGCATCGGAAAGGTTCTCCCAAAATGATGTGAACGCACTATAGTGACGGTCTTTGATGGCTCGTTCACCGGCTTCGATGAAATTGTCGATATTGCGGAATGCAACGCGAAATTGTCCTGCATCGCCCAACATTGTACTCACACCGCCATTTCGTTCCTCTTTTGCTGATTGGCGTAGGTTCTCAAAGGCTGTTTCAAGCAGCTTCCGGAGTTTCTTCGCCTGTTTGATTTGCGATTCAATCTCCTCCCTCTTGGTCAGTTGCGCGAATTGAGTTTTGGCATTTTTCGCATTGAACTCGTCTTCTGCCTTGTCTACGCTTTTGCCGTTCTCCACGAATACCGGCACGGAAATGGCTTGACGTTTGTTCATCTCGTCCCAGTACTTGAAAACGCTATTGTCGAATTGAGCCTTGGTCTTATCGTCCAAATCATCCCATTCAGGGAAAGAGTTCGAGTATCGTTCCTCATTGAAGATTGTTGGCATCAGGTAGGTATCGCCCTTAGGGGCTTGAGCATTACCGTTCCCCGACTCATCAGCAGTTTCAGTACTATTGAATCGTGCATTGAACGCCTTTCGTGCATCGCCAACTGAGGCTTGGTCACCCTTTACACCATGGATGTCGACTGTCTGGTACGTTCCATTGGGCAGGACAATCGTGGCGAAGCGGTTGCCATATGTTGCGCGAGCCTCACCTGTAGAGAATGTATTCTGACTTGCGTAATAATCTGCAATAGAATTCAGACCTTTATATTTTCGCTTCGTGCGTGTGCCATCAACGAGCGATTTCCATTGATTCGCTTTCGTTTCCAGTTCTTGCTTGCTCAGTGCCTTAATTTTGTTTTGGGCTGTATAGTCCAACCAATCGGGTAAATCTCCTCCGTTTAGGTATAGATACGCTGCGTAAAGTTGGTAATCCTTATCCTTTTGTGCTTTCGACTCGCCAAGTATATAGTCGTTGGGCTTATATGTAGATTCCGCTTTGGGGTCGGACACAATCTGGTAGTCTCTTTGGATTTCCGGGTCAGTCACATTGTACATAACATTGAATGACTGACCGCCAGTTACCATATTGCGGAGTGTGCGAACGTAGTCCTGCTGGTGAGGGAGCTGCTTCCGGCTGAGTTTGAAATCCCATACAACAGAATCACTATTGTTTGGGAATGCCTCGTAGCCGGCCTTGACCTGTACAGATTTGGTGCTTCTTGTGTTTTGGGCGCGCTTCTGCAAATCCTTAATAAACGTATTGAACTCGTTACGTTCGTCTTGGTTGTCCGTTCCGGATTCTATATCCTTGCCAACATTGTCGATGGTCGACTTAAATTGTTTATCGTCTATCTTGCCCAGAGCATAATCGTCAAAGGCGTTGCTGATTTTAGTCTTCCACACATTGTATCCGCGCGACTTCTCCTGTTGGTTCACAACAGTGGGGGACTGCCCGTGTTGCATCGACGCGGATTGCGCCGATTGATTCAATTGGGGGTCAGTAGAAGTTGTTACAGCTTGCTTGACATCGTTGGCCACATTGTCAAGAACGCTTGTAATACTCGGTCTGCTGTCCAATTGGGACTTATTCGCGTCCTTTGCCGCAGCAACTTTATCTGTCGTTCCTGCCGCAGAACCAGTTCCAGAGGCAACATTCGTTGGCGTTCCCGTTGCCGTTTGGTCGACTTGCTTGGTTTGGGACTGAGTACTTGGCTTAGTAGTGTTCGGGTCTATAGCAACCGAAGTTTTCGCATCTTTCGGTTGGAATAGAGTGCTATAAAACGTTTCGTAGTTTTCAGGTCCTAATCCCTTATCTTTCAGTTCTTCGAATAGGGTGTGACGATTTTTCTCGGCATCAGGGTCAGTCGTGAATGCCTTTTCGAATTCTTCATATGTTTCGGCTACTTGATAACCGGACTCAGGGAGTTCCGTGTATAACTCATATAGTGGTTTCTGCTTTTCGTCCATTCTATCTTATTTCCTTTTTTTGAAAACTTTTAATATTTTGCCTTTGTTAGAACCCGTGCCGCCTTTCTTAGAACCCGTATAAGTTCGCTGAACTACGGTTGTTTTCGAATATTTCTGACCTGTGACAGGATTAATAGCGTCTGTCGTTGTCTTTTGCGTATAGTCCTTGCTTCCGCCGGAACCCTTGCTGCCGGAACTTTTGTACTTATTCGGGTTGTTCTTCCTATCGTTAATGTAGACAGTAGACGCGTTTTTATACTTTGCGGTGGCATAGCTCGCGTCAGCTGATGCTTTGTTGCGTGCCGTGCTGGATTTCACGTTTTCATTCTTCGCGTCGATTACATCTTGCTCGTTGTCAGCATCCGTTTGGGCTTTGTCGGCGAGGGCGGCTGCTCTCGCCTTGTCGTATTCGTGCAATTCCGCAGCACGGGCTTCTTTGTTGTCGGCGGACCTCTTCGTTAGTACCATTTTCTGAAGGAGTTCGCGGGTACTGGTTTCTCTGTCTTGGAGTTTCTGTAGTGCATTCTCGTAGGCGGCTTTGTTCTTATCGCGCCTTTCGATGAATTCCTTGTAACGTTGTTCATAAGGATTCCCGGACGAGTTTTCGGTCTTTGGCGTGGGCGCATAACCTTTCGCGGCCCCCATCCACGCTAAAGCAGACAGAGCGTTGCCCACTGATGATATGACACGGTCCCTTGCCAGTCTGCGCTCTTCACGTTTTTCGGCTTCGGGATCCTGCGACTTTTTAAGCCTCTCGCGTTCATCGGCGAGTCGTTGAAGGTAATCGGTTATTCCTTTCGTGTAGTCGGTTTCGGCCTCTTGAGGTGTAACCGTAGCCTTTTGTTTGGGCTTTTTGGACGCGGTTACCACTGCTTCGCTTAAGTCTGTGTCTGCCATCGTGCCTTCACCATTGTTATCAGTGGTTGTGGTGGTTGTCTCTCCGTTAGTGACATTATCGTCGGCGGTTGTGCCAGCCGTTGCGCCGCTTCCGGTGGTTGTGGTCTGCCCATCTTGTTTCTTGTCTTCTTGCATGGCGTAGGAATTAGAGAACGTAATTGTTGGGATTTGCGGAATACTGTTGACCATTTTGGTCGTTCATAGCTACATAGGCGGGTGAGTTGACAGATGCTTCATGGAATTTGCTCTTGCCAAGTTTTAATTGGGGTGTGATGGTGGAATTTAGTCCTTCCAGTGATGTCCCCGCACTCTTAGTACTCATACTGCTACCTGTCGTGCTACTTGACGTACTCGCGCTTTTCGAACTCATACTATCTATCGCGCTCCCAGCCTGACCAATTGCGTTGACTGCATTCGAAGTCGTATTGGCGATGTTCTGCGCTCGCTCTGCCTCCACACCAGCAAGTTGGGCATCGATGCTCCGCTTGTTGTTGCTGTACTGCGTGTCGATGTTTTCCTTTCGCGCTTCGGCACTTGCACTGATTTGCCCGACTGCGTCTGCCAGGGCTTTGGCATTCTGCTCTTTTACGGCTGCGACCGATTCGTCAGTACCACCCGTGACCGCTTGCGTTCCTGCGGCTGCTTGGTTGTTACGCATGATGGTTTCGCGCGTTCTTCGGAGCAACTGTTGCGCGTCAGCGCGTTGTGTCGCATCCTCGTTGTAACGTCGGTTGTACCAGTTCTCATTTTCTGCTTTCTCCTTGTTGAGATATTTCTTTCTTTTTCGCGCCGCTTTTGCGGACATTACGCCGCCTGCGATGCTGGTGCCCAGCTGAATTGCTGCGCTTGCTATTGCGCCCCACATAATGTTAAAGTTTTAAAGTTTGGTGCGCTAAGGTAAATCGGGATTTCGGGAGGCGTGTTTTATTTTGAACCTCATCTGTTTTTATCTATAAAAAGAAAGCCCCCAAGCTCATGACTTAGGGGCAATTAAAAACCATCCTCTTTTTGGGGGATGGTTATAAAGTAGGGCAGTTCAGATTGTAGTCATTTGGAACGCGTAGGAGTAGTCAATCAAACCGTGTGTTCGAATATTGTCAGTCCATGCCTTTTCTTTGTGGCTTATTTCCGAAATTTTTGTGGGGCTAAGTTGAATGAATTGGTCGCGGACTTGATTTAATATTTCCATTTCTTGTGCGCTGAATTCATTGATATCATAAGGCATATCAGATGTTAGGATATAGCCTTCGTTTCCATTTCCACAGTTAATGATTTCAGTACTGATTTCCTCGAATGCGCTGAAAACATTTGTCCAATTTAGTGGGACAGGACCGAAATTCTGCGCTATGTACGATAGCCCGGTTAAACCATGCCCGCATTCCCGATAGAGAAGAAAATCCGTGTAGAAGAGTAACTTGTTCATGCTCGTTTGGAACAATCTGTTCGAATTATTAATGAAATAGAGCATTACGTTTTTCAGCTTTTGCAAGGATTTATTGGTATATCCTTCATACTTCGCGTTGATATCAGTTCCAAATATACGTTCAATGTCATAACGTGCTTTACCTGTCTGCTCTTGTGC
Organism: Anaerobutyricum sp.; assembly: GCA_963629885.1. GTDB lineage: Bacteria > Bacteroidota > Bacteroidia > Bacteroidales > Tannerellaceae > Parabacteroides. The sequence goes on along the minus strand of CAVGKO010000001.1, from coordinate 14,004 downwards.
AAGTAAACTGTTTTTGGCACGTTCAACGATTGTCTTTTTCTCTTGTAAGGAAATGTTCGACAAATTGACATAATTGCAAAATACATCCACATTTTGGATGGCTCGAAGTTGCAGCCCGTTGTTTACACTTGGCATCTCGCCGTTTTCGTATAGCCTGAATTGATTCTCTCCCCAACCTAAAATGAAAGACATTTTAGCTGCGGATAGTCCATAGGATTTCCGCATTTTCCGTATTTCGTTGATGTAGGGGATATTGTGACGACATCTGTATTGATTCTTTACTTGAATCATATTGACAGCATCAAGTTCGTTCGTTGTGAAGGTCTCGCCTGTCTTTGGACACTTATAGCATACAAAAGTGTATTCATACTGCTCGTTGCGGTATACCACAGTTCTCTGCTCACTATGCTTTATCGCATCGCAATCTGCAAATGGACTTTTCATTTTTATCTGAATTTATAGGTGATAGGATGTTCTGCAATATGGAACGAAATGCAAATCGTTCTGTTAGCAGGTAGCCCCATTGATATCTTGATATAGACTTCGCGGTTTTTGACTATCTTCCCGAACACCCACATATCTGATATTTGGTGTAGAGTGTCCGGCAGTGGTCCCTCTGAAAAATCCTCTGGGACCAAAGAATGAAGGATTGTATCTCTATAATTAGGTGGGATATCCAGTTCAAATAAGGTCTGCTGGTTTTTTCCTCGCTCATCTCGGTAGAATATTTGATAAATCTTGGATTTCTGCTTGAATTACGGAGAAAATTCTCCACATCATTCTTTGTTGTCATTGTCTTTAATTTCCCGCAAAGGTACACAATTATATTATACTATCAACGGAAATATCCTATTATTTCACCATAATTCCAGATTTTTACAACGATTCCGTTGATGGAACGTAGTCCGTGATGGCATGGGTGAACTCTTCGAAATGATGGCACACCACATACTTGTACTCGTCTCGTTCAGTAATTTCGCGTTCCCATTTTTTTTGTGCTTGAGATTGTCTTCCTCGTTCGGTCTTCATCTCAATGAGTAGGGCGTGATATCGGTTGTTAGGTAGGAGCAGAATGAGGTCGCTGACTCCTGCCAGCACTCCTTCGTCTTTAAGGCGCGCGCCGGTGGTAGCATCGCGTCTCCCGCCGTTGGGTACTGCGAAAAGCCTATTGGCTAAATGCGGGTAGGTGTAGCGAAACCATCTGACGCAGGCGCATTGAAGTGTGTGTTCGTCTCGCTTATAGAACATATTTTCGGATGTTTGTATTTTTGGCTGTTTTCGATTTTTTGGATGAGGGCAGCTTTGGCTGTGCGCCTTGCTTCGTCTTTTTCTTCTGGACGCATATCGCGCCAACGTTTCGTTTGGATTCTTGGTCTTGCCATTGGGTTACTCATATACTTTCACTATTATTGGAGTCATACCCCCCCCCAAGTCCCATTGCCGAAGTAAGTGTAAAACATTCTCTACTCAAAGAGCGAGGAGTCTTTAGTCCGTTGGCTTGCATATCTCGAAATACGCAATCATTATCAGTCTTGGTGACCATTATTGACATTGCATTTATCCTAAGCATAAATTATCAGTCATATTCTTTTAGTATGGCAGGAGCCGCGAAGTGCGATTTCGTGCCTTGCAAGAAGTTTCGCAATCCGTCTTTGTAGTAGTGAGCCGTGATGGTGGGGCATATCGTATTTTTTTTTGGGGGGGGGAGGAGGGGATATTCAGAGGTCGGCGGTTAATCATATTCTATCAATATTTTCGGTTTTGTGGTGTCGTGTCCTCGCCCCCCCCAGCAATGCACTGGGCTATGCCGAGGGGGGAGACGATGATACCGTTCTGCGAGGGCGAATACTTGCCCATGACGATGGGACGGACGTGGCTATTCATAATTCCACAGCTATATAATAATGGTTCCTAAAACTTACTCCTGCCAGTATGGTGAAGACCACCATATCGGCGGTTGTATGTGTCTATCCATAGAGCGTGGTCGGGACGAAAGCCCTTCGCGAACATCCGCTCCAGTCTTGCATTATAATTAAGCATATTCTATCAGTATTTTAGGAAGTCCGAGGTCAGTGGTGCCGAGTGTAGAGCAGTCCCCCCCCCTAATTGATCGTTTCGCGCAGTGCGCTTGTAGCGAACCGAGAAAGAGAACTTGGGCGAATATCGGGATGTGAATTTTCATAATTCTATTAGTACTGTTGTCCTCGGGAAATGTCCCAGCGTAAGAATAGAGGTTATACACACTCCTTCGTATCTCGTCGTGATAGTGGCCGAGCATTCCTCTATTGTCACATTTACTGGGCGCATCTGCCCCCCCCCTACTGAGGGCTATGGCAGATGCCACCCTGGTTAGATTGAATTCCATCCGTCAGTTCCTTTCCATATTAGCGGTGAACTCTTCGAGGAACTCCTGCCCCAGTATTGTGTGGTCAACCATAAACTTGCCGTAGTCGGTCATAAGGTCTTGACGGGAATCCTCGATGTTCTTCACGAGATATGTGTGGTCTTCGGCAGTCCATAGGTCATACGAGGCACAGATGCGGTGAAGCCACGTCTTGAGGAACATTGCATTCTCATGGGTGGGAGCAAGAGGGAACTGCATATACACTACCGGGTCCTTTTCGTTTGCCTTGAGGAATCTCTCCACGGCATCATCCTTGAGGAAGTAGCGTTCGTCAACTTCTTCCTCCAACACATCGGCCAACTTGCGCTTCAGGGTAATGGGTTCAGGGAACTGATAGTCGAATGCTACATCTTTGCGCATGGAGAGACAAAATACTCGGTCACGGTTCTGTGGCACTCCGTAGTTCTTTGCATTGAGTCGTGTCCATCGGTTTACATATCCCAGTTCTTCCAGTCGGTCTAACCATTTTCGAAAGTCAGGCATGAACTTTTTGCTTACCAGTGCTGCCACATTCTCCTGTAACAGATACTTAGGTTTCAGCACTTGCACAGCATCGGCAACTCGCCAAAGAAGTGCGCTTCGGGTTCCCGAGCCTTCCTCCAATCCCATCTGCTTGCCAGCTTGACTGATATCCTGACAGGGCGATGAGTATGTGAAGAGGTCTACCTCGCGGCCTTGCAAAGATTTCTTCACCTCGTTCCAATCTATCTTTGTGATGTCACCAAGAGCTTTGTTGGCAAACTGCGGGAACACGAGGTTGTGCATCTGACAAGCAAACTTGTCAATATCACTCCACCCTGCACACGTCCATTTGAACTCTGGGTGTTC
>CAVGKO010000001.1:4449-10762 GCA_963629885.1 Anaerobutyricum sp. | reverse complement strand
CTTCCTTCAGCGCGTCTGCTGCCATAAGTTGAGAATCGTAGCCACTGAAGGTAGTAAGGAATACCTTTTCGTCATCTGCCGCAACCACGGGTTCTCCGGGCAAGTTGTCATCGGACTCATCGAAGATTGAGTGTTGCTTGCGGGATGCGGGGTACCACAACTGCGAGTAAATGGCCTTGAGTACATCCACTACAATGGAGTTGCCGGCCTGCTTGTACTGCTGACTTGCAGAGATTACCATGTCTTCATCCTTACCTTTTTGCCGGTGAAGGAAGACTTGATTCGGTTCCATGCCGCGCCCCACGTCATTTGCATGGTGCGAATTACGGAATCTCTTATGCCCATCAAGCGGAAACATTCAAACGGTGTGAGCTTACGAATGGCATAACTCTTGATGGTTCGGTTGTTGAAGTTGAATTTAGTTATCATGTTACTATATTATGACCATAATTTTCGGAGTTTGTAAATTATACGCTTATACTTAGGCGCACGTTGAACGTTGAACTGCCTTAGGCTGCCTATCAGGCGATATAGAGAGTCAGTCATTTCGAAATTGTCTACCCAACCTCCCTTCTCGTAAATTTCGTTGGTAAGGTCACATAAGTCTTCAATATATGTCTCGGTCGCGGTTCGGTCGCGGGTGCCGTATAAGATTTCACTGACATTTTGTAATACGTCTATGAGTACATCATGCATATCCTGGCGGAACAGCTCTTCTACGTCGTCATCATACGTCAGGTAGTTTTCGATTGAATCTTTTCTCATATTAAATTTGTTTAATTGTATCTACGTGTTCGATAGTCAGCGGTGCGTTCCTCAGCGAATGGAACGTCACCGCATCGCCGAACATGGCGCGTTCGAAGTATTCGGCTTCCACCGTGTCGGTTGCTTGTTCACAGCCTTCGGTGTATGTTACCGCATAGCGGTGAGTGCCGTTGCTCTTAACACACTCTGTCGGCAGAATCGTCAGAACGCATAGCGTTGCTATCGTGATTACTGATTTCATTTCTAAGTTTTTTAATTTCGTATCTAAGATAGTAGATTGCCTTTCGCAAGTCTTCGATTTCTTTTTCTACGGGTGACATTCCATTTTCCGCCTTGCGCCCTGCACGCAAGATGTACTTGATTGCATTCCCGCGACAGAAGCCGAGATGGCTTGCGATGTCTATCGGTTCAACTCCGATGGCATCTTTCAGCCATTCGTAGTGTGATGGGTGGTTTACGTTATCTACCATAGTTCGTGTGTTACCTTATATACTGCTGCGAGGATATAATACCCCACTTCCGTGTACCATTTTGTTCCATCGAGGTCAACGTCTGCCGTTCTACTTCGTGCGATACCGAGGTAATAGAGCAAGTTGTGTGCGCACCATTCGTCCACTAACGACCTGACGGAACGGGTGAGGATAGTTGCATCCTTCACACTACAGATTCCACGCAGGGCAAGTATTCGCTCCTTAATCGCCATCGGGGATTTCGTCTGCCACGAGTCTTTAACGTGGGTGTTGTCTTGAGTAATGTTTACCATTTCTTCTGTTTAAGTTGTGATTCTTTCGGAACAGAGTATGTGGCTCATGAGCTGCATCATACTATGTTCGCTAATAGTTTCGCGAATTCTGCACAGATGTCTTCACAACACGATTCAACCAACCATAACCAATGACTTAGTTCATCGGCTACTTCCTGCAACTCTTTCGCTCTATCGGTGAACGATTCGGCATCGAGGAGTATCTCGCGCACAACGTCTGCATTAGATGCGTAGGTGATTGCCTTGCGGCGGTCCGCTGTCTTCTCCTTCAATTGCGTTATTCGCGCCTCGATGAAGTTTAACGTCTTTCGCAAGTCGGCGGCGGTGATTTCCGTTTGGCGGTCTGCATCGTAGCTAATCGGAACGTTGTCCGTCAGTTCATCGTAGAGGTCGGTGCAGCGGCTGTAACTCGTTAGATAGATTGGTTCGCCCGTCTTGGGCTTGAGGTAGAGGTTCAGATACTGGCTCATTCGTTAGTAGTTCTTTGACTTGTTCGGGGGATAGCCCCGTGATTAATGGTTTCTTCTTCCGTGCGAGTGCTCTGACGAACAACTCGCAATTATAGCAGGGATTTAGCATACCAATGATTCACACCTCTGCATTCGACTTCATTGTAGCCGTTGCGTTCGTACCATTCGCGAGTCCACTCCTCAGCTTCGTCTTCAGTCCAACACAGGTACACTTTCTTGCAAAAAAGATTCTTAGCTTGTTCTTCGGCGATTTTAAGGAGTTGGGTCGCTACACCCCTGCAACGATAACCTTCGTTGACCCATAAGCGGCTTATCGTGCCTTCACGCGGCGTGTCGATTGGAATCTCAAGGTAGACACTACCCTTGCCTTTGGTTATAAGTACTCCCGTGTACGGGAGCCATCTTTGGATTTGAATCATTCTAATATTTTTTTTACGCGTTTGCAGGTGATGGCGAAGTGGTCGACCGTGAGTCTCAAGTGCTCGTTCCACTCGCTATCGTGCAGTCCTACCACGACGGGCTTGCACCTTGGGGATGCTTCTGCCATTCGTTGCGCTTGCGCTTGTACGTCCTTCAAGATGAAGTTCTCGAGGGCATCGCGCGAAGCCACCCACTCGCCGTAGGTGTCGTTAATATACTCGATTATTGCCTTTTGGTGCTTACGGAGGCTTCCGTAGTTCTCTGCTGGTCTGATGTAGTACATATCGTCGTTATTAAGCACTCCCCGACAACCCCTTAAACCCTTGGGTTAATAATCAGTTAATAATTATCTAACGGGGAGTGCTGTTGTTATCTGAATTTTACGTGGTGGAAGTCGGCAGGGTGGATTGCAAGCCGGGCTTCTCTCTTGGCTTTGGTCTGGGCGCGTTTTTTCGCATTCGCACGCTTAATGTACTCGCGGCGTTTTTCGGGGTGCGCGGCGAACCATTCTCGTGAATAATCACGGAAGTATTCCTTGTGTTCGAGGTAGTACTTGTGATTGCGTTCTTTTTTTCGCTGTTCGGCGTATTCGTTAATCATTGGGGTCTCTGAATTTTTTGTGGCGGGGAACGAAATCGCCCATACAGGCAAGTCCCTTGACAATGTCAACTTGCTTGGCTCGCATCTCGTTCGCTTCCTTGTTGTCAATTAGTGATTGCTTGACGCGCGCGAGGTTCTCGGACACAATGCGAATTCCCCTGCTCTTTCGAACTTCCTCGGCGTGCGCCCGATATTCGGGCGTGTTGCGTATGGCTGCATAGTGTTCGCGGTGGGCGAGGTAATATTTACGGGCGCACTCGCGCACCTTGTCTGCATGCGCCCTGTACCATTCGCGATTTTTCGCTTTTCGAGCCTCGCGCTCCTCGTCTGTAAGCATTCTGTACCATTCGCGATTTTTCGCTTTTCGAGCCTCGCGCTCCTCGTCTGTAAGCATTCTGTACCATTCGCGATTTTTCGCTTTTCGAGCCTCGCGCTCCTCGTCTGTAAGCATTCTGTACCATTCGCGATTTTTCGCTTTTCGAGCCTCGCGCTCCTCGTCTGTAAGCATTCTAAGCCTTGCGCGCCTCTTCGCGTTCACCTCTTCGCGATGTCGTTCGTAGTATCGGCGAGCACAAGCGCGATGCCTTTCGCGTTTTTCAGCGTCCGTCATATGGTCGTTGTGTATTCGTTCATCTGCCGTCTTACTGCTTTAATTGCCGTGTCGATTGCATCGAGCGTGTCTTGTTCATCGAGTTGGTTCGAGCGCGCTTGCGGAGTTCGAAGATTGCCCCACACGTCAAGCAAGTGTTGCAACACGTTATCGCGCAGAAATGTGTACTTCTCTAAGTTCGTCATAATGCGGGAGATTTTTTAGTTCCTCGTCTGTTAGGAAGTCGGGGCGTTCCATCATAATTGCGACGATATGGGCGCGAACCGCCCGCGGGAATCTCAGCTCGCCGTTCGGTCGGCGAGTACACCACACATTCATTCTGTTCATCGGTGGTCGCCCTCCCCTACGATAGTGCCGCGCTGCTGTCGGTCGGCTAATTTCGTGAGGTTCTGTGTCGCGATATACTCTAAGTCGAAGCCACACACGCGGGAGAGTCCTGCGAGTTGCCATAACACGTCACCGAGTTCGTAGGCGAGTTCTATGCGTTGGTGCTCGCTGAGACCTTCGAGGTGATTGTTGCGGATGATTGCGCCCTCCTTGCGGATAGCCTTGGCAACCTTGCCCATTGCTTCACCCATCTCTGCGGTGAGGTTGAGAGCCATATACGCGAAGTTTCGCGAAGATGGTGTGCAGGTCTTCATTGCCTGCTGCTGATAATCGTTTAATTCCATTTCTTTGTTTTTTATTTTCGTGCGCTCTGAGCGCGTTTTTTGCCGCGGGGTTTAACCTTCATCAACTTAAGTTGTTCCGCGAGCGTGAGGGGCTTAATTGGGGCTTTTCGGGGCGGTTCGGGGATTAGTGCTATCAGCCCGCGCATCACGCACCACTCAAAATTCTCTTTTTGGTCGGCGGCAACTTGCGCCCATGCACAACCATTCAAGCTTATGCGGTTACCTATGGCGAAGTACTTACATAGACGTTTTTTCGTTTCGCTCGCCATGGGGAGCAACCTGACATAAATCCGCTCCATCAGAAAGACAAGTCTTTGGCGGTGTCACCCTGCTGCTGCTTGGAGGAAGAAACTTTCAAGTTCCCGATGTAAATAGCCTTAGAGCCTTCTACACGCTGTTCCTTTGGAATGTCTACAAGAACGTTGTGCGTGTGCCCCCATTGGGACGGCTCTCTACGTTGGCGGATTGAGATGTTAAGGTACTTCTTGCCGTTGTTGCTCGTGCTAATGAATTCCTTAGGTATGTCGCTCAGACAGAGCGAGCCATAGAGAGAGATTGAACCATTTTCCATTGTTCGTTCTTTATGTGTTAACAATCTGTTGACGCACCGAGGGGAGTCGAACCCCTTAGAGCAAAGAAATTATTTTAGACCTCTGACCGTCTGAGGTGTTATCGGTGCGGTAAGACGCGCGGTGAACAAGTAGAGGATAATGATGCAGCACTCTGCACCGACATTGTGCGTCTTATTGTGGCGGCATCGGAATCGAACCGATTCACCTGCTATCCAGCGAGGGGAAACCATTACCGCCGTGGTGCATCTATCTATCTCAGACCGATACACCGAGCATTCTACATAATCATAAACTTGTGGTTAATACGTTGTCATTGCCATCTGAGCGAGTCGTATGTCTCTTGCAGCGTTCGTTCTTCGAGTTCGCGTTCATTGTAGGTGTCTTCAATTAATTTGTCGAATGCCGATATATCGGCAACACCTTGCGAATTCAACTCTTCGGCGATTGCAGCAGCAACGGCGAAGTTGCGGCAATCGATGGTGAGGGAATCGTCCCAATCGTAACTTATGCCGCCAAGATAGGTCTTGCCACAACACACGAAGGCTTCAATGGGGTGGAACTTGCCTTCGCGCTCTAATTGCCCGAATTCATAGATGGCTTCTTCGATAAACTTGTCAACAAATTCTTCGGCTGCGCCCGCGAACTCGCCACTTTTGTACAATTCTTCTGAGATGTCGTATTTCATTTGTTTTCGTTTTTTCGTTGTTCGTAGATGTTAACTAATTCAGTATCGTTTGCATCTGGGTGCTGCGAACTGAGTTCGTAGTACGCGCCGTTGTTCTTCATTTCGGTGAGGACAGCGTCTTCGTAGTCAGACCGACCTGCCCAACCGAGCAGCGCGAAAAAAGCTATCAGCATCAGCGCGCGGTATGTGTATGTAAGTACGTTTCGTTTCATTTTTTTTCGTGGGGTGTTAGAAGTCATTACAGATAAGTTCAATTAAGTCGGCGGTATCGGCAATTTGTTTTCGTGCCGAGCGAAGGAAGTCTATATCGCACGAATCTTCGCACATATCGCACAGAGCGTTGATAATGTTACAGGAATCGTATAATGAGTTCATTGTCGCCTTGAGTTCCTGCACTTGGTTCCCGCTAATATTCGCTATTCTTGTTTTCATTTTTCAAGATTGATTGGAAATTGAATCCGTATATCATGTATCTTTCTTCTAATCCGAGTGAGCGTTGCGTGTCGGAATCATACTGGAATGCGAACCCGCCTACATAGATATATCCCCGTTGGCGCAATGTGTACCGTATCTTGGAATACTTCCGCTGCTCTTTCAGCGATAGCAGTGATATGGTTCTATTAGTCCGTTGCGGTAGTCCATACTTCACGCGCAACCGTTCACGTTGTATCATCTTTTTAAGACTCTTGCTTTTTTTCGTTCGCGCCGCCTCTGAGTGCATTGAGTTGATGTTGCGGAACGCGTTGCAGAGTAATAT
>CAVGKO010000001.1:0-4439 GCA_963629885.1 Anaerobutyricum sp. | reverse complement strand
GAGTAATATCGCTCTACGTGTTGCAGCTTCCTTCTGTAGCCCTAATTTCGCTGCCTTATTTCTAATTTGAGCGGCGGTGAACTCGGGCAGCAGAATCGATAATTCGCTGATTGTACTCGTAGCATAACACTTGGTTAGGATGTACTCGGCTACTGGAGTCCATATCTTCTTGTGTGCCATCATCTATAACTTTCGTTGCGGAATACAATTATGTGAAGAAGTTCATTCATTCGGTCAGTTACGCGCGAGTCGTATCGTTCTTTAAGCTGCGCGCCCGTCAGATTGGTAGTGATAATCGTGAAGAGTCTATCGTTGTAGCGGTCTTCGAATAAGTCCGTGATAGGATAGACTACGTTGCCGTATTCCTTCACCTCGGCAGGTTCTCGCCCTAGGTCTTCAATGCCTAACAGGGGAGTGCGGCGGAAGGAGTCGGGCTTGGATAGAATTCTGCGCACTAGAGCCTTAGCGTCCACAATGGGCATACTATTGAGTTTTTCGTCAGCATAGTGCGGAGGGAATAGATTGTGCTTGTATACCCAATTAATTGCATTCTGGATTGCGTACAGCATAGTCGTCTTACCGTTACCACACACCCCGCAAAACATCATTCCAGTTAGCATCTTATCTTGCTGTGTGAGATAGGAAGCAACTTCGTTGATTACACGGAGCGTATCGTCATCCGACTTGAAGGTTCGTCCGCTATGCTCGACCTCAGCTCTGTAAGCTGTATAAAGGAGGCGGTAAGCATCTTCCCTGCTTAATGGAAGCCTAAAGCCTTGTCGAATAGTCTTCTGCGCTTGTAGCTGTGACAGCAGCTCGCTGAAGCTTGGAAGTATTGTCTTGTGTATCCTCATAATTGCCTTCTATTACCTTGATGAAGTTGTTGGGGCGCATTATCCAGTCGAAGGTTGCGTGGAATCCTCTTGAGTTGTCTCCGTTGAGGAATCTGCTGTTGGCGGCGTTGGTGATTGCGGTTGCAATTGCCTCCTTGCCGAACTCGCCAGTTCTCGCGATGATGGCTGCCTTGCGCTTGGTCGTCAGGTCGCGTATCTTCGGAATCATCTTGCCTTCCATTCGCGAATTGAAGTATTCTGCGACCTTCCGACAATAATCGCCGTTCCTATCTTTCGCATTATCGCGCCTTATCTCAATTTTTTCGCCCCCTAAAGACTCCGAGGAGTCAACTGATTCAGTTGACGAAAGTTCTGAGCGAAGCGAAGAACTTGTATTATCTTCTTTTTTATTTTTATTTTTATTTTTATTTTTAATTATGGTATCCGTGGTATTACCAGTTATTCCATGGTATTCCGTGGTATTCCGTGGTATATCTCTTTTCGCGGCCCAACGCATCATTATGTTCTGCCGTTGTTTTTCGTTGAATGCTTCCCGCTTCGTTTGGTTGTCATCAATCGTTGCGCGAATGTTGTCCATTATGCATTCGAGGTAGTAAGCATTATCCGAGAGCGCGTGCTCGAAGGCATAGGCACATATACTGTCGTAGACGAGCAACCTTTCGTGTTCGGGAAGCCGCTTAAGTTGCTCGAACCACCGCTCGTAGAACAAGAAACATTTTTCTTTTTTGTTGCTCATTTTCAGCTTCTTAGGTATTCGTTGATTGCAGCCATGAACTCTTGCAAGCTACGGCAAGTCACGTACTTGAATTCATCGCCGCTTGTAATTGCTTCCGACCACGCCTTTTGGAGGCGGCTGAGTCTACCCTTATCCGTCTTCATTTCGACAAGAAGCGCACAATAACGCGAATTCCGCTTAAGAAGAATCAAGTCACTCACTCCTGCCAATGCGCCTTCAGCCTTCAAGCGCGCACCCGTTATAGGGTCTCTGCGCCCTCCGTTAGGCACGGCAAATAGCGCGTGGCTTAACTGCTTGTATTGCGTTCGAAACCACTTAACGCAAGCACATTGTAGTCGGTGTTCTTCATCTTTCGGACGGCGTTTCGTTGCCGTTGTGGTAGTTATCGGTAAGTACTTGATTCTTCTAAGCATTGTTATTATTTCATCTTATTACCTATTTCATCAAGAAGGTTCGACCGCCTTGTGATACCTTGGTGTAGTCAGCATAGATGTCGGGGTGCTCTGCCTTGAGCCGCTTGCTGTCTAATGTCTCGCGCGCCTTACCAGTCTTCCAAGTGAAAAGTGTCTGACCATTGTAAGTTGCTTCTTGAGCCGCTCCCATTGATAGTTTCGCGCGCTCCTTCAGTTCGTTCACTTCTACTTCAATCGCTTTAAGTTCGGCGTTCTTCGCGCTCAATTCGGTGTATATGTTGTATACATCTTCATTAACCTCAATTGAGCTTCCGTCATCGTGAGCGTACTTCAACATCAAGTCCGTTTCGCAAGTTAGTTCGGGCTCTTTGCCGCCGATTACGTTCTCGAACCAAAAGCGTGTAACTTCGTCTATCATATAGCGATAGAACTCGGGGTTGAAGTCGACTTCCGCGAACCCGAACTCACGACCGCTTATCAGCCAAGCAATATTGCAGTGGTCTTTTTGAGCGATTCCCATCTGGTATTGAACTTGGCAGAACCAGTACTCAGGAAGCGTATCAGTATCTACCTTGAGTTGTGTACTCTTGCACTCGAGGATTCCGCCCTCATACTCGCGGTCGGGACTCGCACGCAAGAAGTCTAGTTCGGGGTGTACATACATATACTCGGACTCGCTCCACGGCTCAACCTTTCGCCCTGTTGCCTCTTGCCATAGGTCTGCTATAATGGGCTCTAGCTTATGGCCCATCTTCATAAGGAAATTTTCGCTTTCTTGGGGGGCTGCACCACGCTTATTGAGCCATAGTTGATAAGGTGATGCGTACTTGTTGCAACCCAGGATTGTTGCCACATCGGAACTGCCTATTCCATTCCTGCGGTTGTTCAGCCACTCCGCGTGATTATTCGCATTGAGGAGAATGGGCTTACAATCTGTGAGGTATATGCTGTCCGTCATTGTTGTATTATATTCGTTGATGTTCCTTCGGAAGCTTGCTTGCCTTCTTCCGCGGCGGTATCGCTGACATTATCGCTTATATCGGCGTAAACGGCTTCTTCGACCTTATACTCACCATTCGCGAGGAAATCATCGGGCGTAATAACCGCTTCATCACTTTGGAACGCAGTCATGGTGTCGATGTTAAGAGGCAGATACTTGCTCAACTGCTTGAGGGCTTTCGCCTTCGCCATCGCTTCGTAATCGGTTAGCCAAGCCCCCGAAATAGCCTTCTTCTGCATCGGATTGCGGAGTCGCAGACGCTCAATATCTTTACGGCTCAACACTACGAAGTTGCTGCCGCCATCGGTAAAATGGCACACCGCATATACATGAGTTAGAGGTTGGGTAGGGTCGAGCATCGGCTTATGCTTCAACTTTGGTTCGAGTCCGAACTCGACCTCGAATTCATCGCCTTCGCGAACGACTTCAGCGTAAACCATCTTAATGCGTCCGCTCCTGCGAGCTAACTCAATCATTCCTCGGTAGCCTATTTGGAACTGGACTTGATTCCCATAGGGAACGAAGTAACAATAACCAAGAGCCTCAACTGGCGGGAACCCTAGGATGGAAGCTTGCATTACGCTGCCAAGCAGACTCACGGGAGTACACTTCGCGATATTAGGGTTACGTGCTATGGTCGTGCTAGCCATCTGTATAATGCGGTCAGCAGTCAAGTGCTTCGGCAGTACAGCGGCAATTCTGCTCTTCATGGGGGCGAGGTAGCTTGCGATATCGTTTTGTGTCATTCCCGCAAGGGAATTCTGCTCTTTAGCTCTTGTAGATACACTCTTGTGCATCGCTTGCTTTACTTGTTCGTTGCTCATTTTGCTATAAGAATTAAATACAACTGGACTGCCAGCACTTAATAATGGCGCGTCCTAAGTAATACGGTCGCATATTCGTCTTGCGATGATTCACGCTGATATGCCCGCTTTCGGTGTACTTCCGTAGAGTTTCGCGGCATATCCCGAGGGCTCGACACGTATCCTTAATCGTGTACCTGCCTAACGGATTCACATTGGGTTCAATAGATGTCATAAGCGTGCGTATCGAGGGTTCTTCTTAATGACTCCCATATTCAGAAGCACCACGCGAATTGTTTGCTCTGATTTACATTCCTCCTTGGCGATTGCTCTAAGAATCCGCGATTTTGAGGCGGTGGGATAGCGTGTACTCATGTCTTTGAACTTGGCGGCATAACGCAGATTACGCTGTCTAATTGACCTTTCGAAGTCTGTTAGTAATTCCATTTGGTGTATTTTCGTTTTTATGTTTTCGTTCCTCGCCCCCTTGTAGAGCGAGAAGGCGAATGTTGTTGTTATTATTCTTCGTATTCCTCAGTGTGTCGACCCCACCAATCAGTCATGAGAATCAAGCACGCCACCTTTCTTGCGCTAAACTCGCATAAGTTGAACTCTTCGCGAAGAACATCATAC